>CAZXHY010000028.1:0-16283 GCA_964639945.1 uncultured Gammaproteobacteria bacterium | reverse complement strand
CATTGGTTATTTGTAATGCGGTAAATGTAACAGTGACAGTATAACTTTCACCTGGGGCCAGATCTGCTGGTAGGTTCCAAGAAAGTGTTCTAATAAGCTCAGTCGTATTTCCATCTCCGTCGTAGTCACTTGTATCTGGGACTGCTGCTGAGTGACTTACTGCGTCAATTGGATCTGAAGATACATATTCTAGATAACTTGCATCATATGTATCAAAAATAACTGGATTGTATAATGTGACATTTCCACTATTTGTAGCTACTAAATCAAATGTTACTGTGTCGCCTACTAAAGCTGTTTGCGTGGATGTCAAAGTTTTGACAGTTCCCACTGCTGGCTGTGCCTCTACGCGATTTACGACATACACATCTGTGGTTTGTCCTGGTACAACGGTAACCTGAGCACCTGTCGTAGCCCCATTTGAATCTGGGGTTATGCTATACAAAACATATCCTGCTGGAATAACAGATTCTGTTATGGTGTGTGATCCTGAGCTGACGTCGAGATATGTCACCGTTCCACCATCCGTAACAGTTTGTCCATTTGCCCCATCTAGCTGGACCGTAAAGTTTTGTGATGTATCGACGATATTTTCACCTACTGGCCCTTGTACATCTTTATGTACTACGATCGTGCCGTTTTGCAACGTGTTTGTAATCGTACAGACAATATCATCATCTTCGTTTAGTGTGACATTGAGTGGTCCAGAGTTTGCGCTTGATGCTACTGTGGTTCCTAATCCATTGCCATCTTTACACACTATAGCTGCGGCGTAGTCCGAAAGGTCAGTAGCTGTCCCTGCAGTCTCTCCTACAGTAAATAGTGTACCGTTGTTTGATACTTGGTAGATTTCTTCGCCGGTCGTTCCACCATCGCCTACATTTGCAGCTAATGTCGTACCATTTATTTGTAGGTTAAACAGTCCAGTGTCAGCTTCAGGGATCAAATCTTTTACTACTTCAAGTCGGCCAGTTCCGGGTTCAAACACGATACAGTCAGAAGGATCTGAATTTGGCTGTTGTGATGGATATGAACATACGTCGATAAGATCTGCTGTTCCTGCTCCTCCTACCTCACTCATTTCTATTGTACAAGCTGCATGTGTGTCGTTTGGTGAGTCATCACCTGCTGGGAATGTTTGAGGACTGACTATCGATGTGCTACATGCAGAAGCATAAGGTCCTGCAACCAAAGCATCTCCAGCACAACGATCTACCTTTGTATCGTTACATGTATAAATTCTTGGACTGTTTGAAGCTTGTGTTGCTGGATCATCTTCTACGGTCACACATGAGGCGAAGTCTGCAAATCCATTTCCGTTGGTATCAAACAATGCACATGCATCTCCGGTGTTGTCACCAGACCAGCCTGTCTCATCCCAATTCCAAGTGGCATCTATAGAATCTGGCAAATCACTGTCATTTACGCACATCTCGTTGAGATCTTTTTGTCCTGGCTCGTCATTTGGCCCCTGTAGATCGTCTGTACATTCAAATGCCGGTGTTGGAGTTGGCGTAGGTGTTGCTCCACCAGTTGGTGTAGGAGCGAGTGTATTTGTAGGTGCTGGCGTTGGTGTCCCTGTAACTACTGGTTCAGTATAAAAAACTTGAATATTTATGTGATCCACATTAGCTGTTTGGTCTGTATTGACTGCATTTCTGGCAGAAAAACTAACACCAAAGTTTGCGGAATTGACGTCGTTATATGTTAATCCTGCTGTCCACGTATCAGACGCTGATCCGTATGAAACAGTAGCATCAGTTGGAGAGGCTGACCATGCATTAGTAGTGTTAGCTTTATTCGTTCCAACTACCGTCGAACTACTGTTTATTAATTGAACGTTAAGATCACGAATGTCTGCTCCTGCTGCATTTTTTTCAACATTAACGATAATTCCATCGATAGTTGATCCTACTGGAATACTAAAGCCAAATCCAGTTGCCTTAAGGTTTTCAGAATTCTTATTTTTAAGCGTTACCGTCGCGTATGAACCACTTGAGGTTTGAGCATTACTTGAATTTGACCAAGCAATTGTGCCGCCTGCACCGGTAGTTGTAAAAGTTGAACCATTATTTGCTGTAGTATTACTATCCGTAAATGTGGTTTGCGCTACAATACCGCCATTCTTGGCGGCAACTACGCTGTAGTCAGGTCGGTATATACCGTCTAACTGATATGCATATACAAAAGATCCATTTTCATTGGTTGTCACCTGAACACTAGTGGAAGTGGCTGGTGGGTCATTGGAAGAGATTGTCAGTAAATATGTTTGTTCTGGTACAAATCCTGTGCCAGATATAAGTGCGGTGTCTGTGGGCGCGTAGTCAGCTTTATCTGTGGTGAGAGTTGCGCTAGAATAATCAGTGTTATCTAGATCTAGACTTTCTGCTTTTGCGTGTTCTAGTATTGTTGCGGCAAGTGTTCCGTTTTCTGTGACTGTTGGTGTTGCTGTAGGACTTGGTGCTTCTGTAGATACCCCATCTAAAATATCTCCATCTTCCTTGGGTGGACCATTTGTTTGTTGGGAAGTATTACTTTCACTTGGACTAGGCTGAGTTTGTGTTGTTGTCGGGATTGGGGTGACCTCTTCTGTTGGGGTTAATGAAACTTCTGGTGTTGGCGTGACTTCAGGTGTTGTCTCTGCTGTAGGTGACGGTGTGACTTCTTCTGTGGGAGTTGGTGCTACTGTAGGCTCAGGTGTTGTCTCTGCTGTAGGTGACGGTGTGACTTCTTCTGTGGGAGTTGGTGCTTCTTGTGCGTATACAGCCTGAGGTAAAATAGAAAATACAGGTAATAATGGCTGCAACAGCATGACACAACTAGAAAGTATAGATAAAAACTTATGTGCCCGCTTGTGGGTTTTCATTGATAATAATTACCTAAATCCACGTCTATACCCAATATTATATCCTATAGCACAGCCTGTCAAGGCATTTGTACCTGTGAGATAGATTACAATATTTACGATATAAGTCAATACACAAAACGTTGTAGTATGTTATCCTACCAATTAAATTGGTACTGCTCGTACGACGAATCTCAAGCTATCGAGTAAGCCCGCGCATGTATAGAGCGTAAGAATTTCTTCTTTCGTAGGAGCCAGAAGCTCTGTTTGTGTTGGCCATACGTAGTGAGTTTCGGTTGCTTTATATTGGTATAGAGTACCATCCGTCATACGTATCTTTATGGAATCCCCGACTTTTACATCTAAGAGAAACCCAAATATCTTATTTGTGTTGTGCCCATAGATGATGCTGTTTCCTTTTTGCCCCGGTTGAGCTGATTGGCGTACATGATTTGCACTGGTTTTGGATATGGTCCAGTTGCCATCTATTTTTCCTGCTTCCACCACGGGAAGGCTTATGCGTTTTCCGATAGCTATGTGTATTGGTTGTGAGGTATGCCCTTCATTTGCATAGGACGCCAAAAGCACGTCAGACAAACTTATTGCACGGTTATATGCAAATCTATGGAATCCCCACAAAAGCAACAACAACACCCCTCCGATAATAAGAATTTCAGAAATATAGGAACGGATTTTTGGCTGCAATATCTTTTTGCGATTATGTGATTTTTTGACCGTTTTCATACTATATCTATAGTACGGGAGTACTATGTGTTACGCAACAAAAAGCCCACCTGTGTGGTGGGCTCATTGTGCTAACAATTGCTTGTTAGATTATTACTTATTGTTTCGTTTCTTTATGGCAAGAGTAAGTCCTGCTGCCGTAGAGAGTCCACCGATCGAGCCAAGCACATTCATCAATATGTCTTGTGCAACACCGGTTGCAGCAAAGTCAGTAGATGCACCGAGCACTTCTCCTGTCGCTGCTCCCAATACTGATCCACCTCGTCCATCTGATTTTCCGTCAGATTTACCATCTGATTTTCCGTCGCCATTTGGAGAAGGAGGTGTATATGGCGTTGGTGTTACAGTAGGATCTACTGGGCCAGTAGCACCAGTTGGGCCCGTCTCTCCTGTAGCTCCACTAGGACCTGTTTCTCCAGTGGCTCCGGTTGATCCTGTCGTGCCGGTAGACCCAGTTGGGCCAGTACATACACCTGCATGGTCACCCGCGTGAAGCGGATTACCTGATGCATCCATATGCCCTGCGTTTTGCAATGCAGAAGGAGGCAAGTTTAACGTTTGATTATTACCATTTGGTTCGTAGTGACACCAATCTATTTTGTCATCATTGCCCTGTGAGCCTGAAGAACCTGTAGCACCACTTGCTCCAGATGCGCCACTTGCTCCAGAAGCACCACTTGCTCCAGAAGCACCACTTGCTCCAGATGCGCCGCCGCAGACTTTTTTCACTGTGACTTTGGCACTATCTATATCATCTCCCGGATTAGGGTTGAAATTATTTACTGGGCCTGTTGCGTAGGTATAGAAACCATTTTGGTTGTCATCTTCCACTTGAAGTTCTACTTTGACAACTTCGTATCCGGTCTGCGCAGATACGTCGATCTGCTCGTCACCACTTTCAAAATTTATAGCGACTCGTGAGTCAGAAAAATCTGAATTTTTTGTATAGGTGAATTCTTCATTACACTGATCCACTTGTGTGGCCTGTGCTGAGTGTGTTGGTAAGAGGATAAACGAGAGTGTTAACGCTGCGGCTATTGTATATGCGAGCGATTTGTCATTTGAAGAAAAAATGTTTTTCATATTTTTCGTGGTCCGTTAGGACCTATCCTCCTAAAAAATAATAAGTTTATACTGCGACCGATAGTAACGAAACGAAATTATAAAAAGCTCGTTGATACGGTCTATATAAATAGCAGAAAAGTTATTGCTGCATTTATAAGAGGCTTATAGTATCATAATGTGTGTATTTCGTCAAATAAGGATGGGCTAAACTTCAATTTTGAAGCTAAATACTAAGCAAAAATAGACAACAGTACCTGATAGAAGCGTAATAAATTTTAAATACTTCGAAGTGCAAAATTCCTCGTAGGTGACAGGTGTCGCATTCTGGGGCTATTTACCCCTCTGTGGATCGTGTAGGATTTGAACCTACGACATCTGCAATGTGAATGCAGCGCTCTACCGCTGAGCTAACGATCCAATATTCTTCATTATTATATATAGACCGTCAGGATGAGACAAGGGAGAGACGCTCTTAGCCAGCAGACGTTGCCAGAGAGCGCTCGTTGGAGAGACCAAACGTAGTACCATGTTTTTTGTACATGCCCCAGTATCCTAATTTCTTTTTTCTGGAGTTAGATGCATGGAGCCATGACCTACTATCCTCTATCTGAACACGAAGAAGCTTTAGGAATGATCGTAGTTGTTCATAAAAGTTCAAATGATAGATTCCGGGATCTACTGGGGCAGTCTCTACAGCAGTTTGTACCTCTTGATGAAGGCCTTTGAGCGACTGTGCGATAGCCTTAAGCTCTACGCGAATAGCCTCGATTTGCTGTTTGGTTTGCATATCAAGCTCACTTACATTGGGTGTCATGGCATGTGCTTCTACCCTTGGCGCGTGTACGACTGGTTCCACCTCTACATGTTGGGGTTCTCCCAAAGAAATAGCCTCGTTTGGACGAAGCTCCCCCATCTGTGGGGCACCGCCAAATATAGAAGTGAGAACATCCGTGCCTATTTTTGCAGCAGCGTCGATAGTGGATGCAGGCACATCAGAGCTGACACTTCGAAGCTGTTCGAGGATATTGTCATTCGTATAGCTTATGGATTTTTTCTTCGGTTGCGTCATAGTGGGCACATTATACTACAGGGCAGAAAAAATCTCAAAATGGTTTTTAGATTGTCGATATGCCAGAAATTCATTGTATAACCTGAAGGCTCTTTATGGTATTTTTTATCCCCTCTTGTAGAGTAGTGGTAGATCGCCACTGAAGGATAGATTCGGCGAGTTGTGGATCCAAGCAGCTATTGGTTTGACCTACGAAGATGTCTTTAGCATGGATGATTTTTGGTGTTACCCCTAGAGTGCGTGCGATAGTATCGAGTATCTGTCGCACAGAAACGGCAATGCCGGTAGAAACATTGAAAACTGGTGAGACTTTTATATTCTGATAGTCGACAGACATAAGTAGCATGCACAGAAAAATAAGATCGTCTGTGTAGATAAAGTCCCGAGTTTGCATGCCTGTGCCGTGTAGCGTTATTGGCTTATTTTGCAATAATTGTTTCGTAAAAATTTCTACTACACCTCGGGAATCCGTTTTTCCACCGGGGCCATATACGTTTGCAAATCTCAACACTATGCATTCTGTGCCTTTGTTTATATATGATTTAAGTTCATTTTCTGCATCCAATTTTGTTTGTGCATATATAGACGAAGGGTTGAGTTTATCTGTCTCCTTCTGTTTGAGGTTATTCAGCATGTCTCCATACACTCCAGCACTTGAGGTAAAAATTACTCGTTTGATACCAGCATTGTGTGCAGCTGCAAAGACATTTGCTGATCCAGTCACGTTTATGTCGTGAAATTCGGCGGGGTTATCCATAGATTTGTTTACACTTTTTGAGGCTGCTAAATGAAACAAATATGTTGGTTTTTCCTTTTGAAAAATTTCTCGTATAGCCTTATCTCGAATATCTGTCTGGTAAAATATTGCTCGTACATCCACATTACTCTTGTTTCCATTACTTAAGTCATCTATGACGATGACGCGATATCCAGCATCCAATAATCGAATCACCAAACGAGAACCTATGTATCCAGCACCACCGGTGACAGCTATGGTTGCGTGAATGTTTTGTTTCATGTTTTTAGTAGCGCAATTTCATTATATCGTAAGCTTAGGGGTATGACTTTTCTGAAAATCTTTTATGTATGATTGGCAAGATGTCTTATGTACCGGAGAAACGTCCAAGAGCCACAAAACCTGCTTTACCCTCGTCGTTTATAGCGACATGAGTAAGTCAACCGTTTTTTGGCGTTTAACCAAGGTTGTGAGGTAATATTGTTCTTTCTCAAGAGATTTACGCTCTTCATCGGATTTTGCAGTGGCTAATAGCTTGGCTATGTCTGCCTCCTCGACTAGTACATTTTCTTGAGCTGCAGCTGCCTCTAGCGCAAATTCGAGAGACAAAGTGCGCTGTGTTTGCTGTGCGTAATCTGCCCTGATTGACTCAGATGTCTTTCCTGTAGAGGCCAAATACTGTTCTACAGTAAGTCCAAGTTTTTTTGTTTGATCTATAAGCTGTGACAATTGATGATTAGTTTCATGTTCCACTAATATGGTTGGGAGTTTAACCTGTGTGACCGAGAGAAGTGCACCCAAAACATCATCAAGGTTTGGTTTGGTATCTGTGTCACCTTTTTCCTCTTTTCCCGGTACAATAATTTTTTTAGTTTTATTGGCTTTCGCGTCGTTGATAGCTGACTTGTAGTCCCCTAATGTTACTTTGGGCGCTTCACATGTACGGGCAGCCACGACCCAGTCTTTACCCTCTTGTGCTTCTTTTAGTTCAATTTGTGGCATGAGAATCGGAGTAATTTTTTGCTCGGTAATTGCATCAGAATATACTTGAGGCACGATGCGTCTGATAGATTCTTCGTATACTTTAGTTTTATCGAGACCATCCTCCACCATTTTTCGTGGTGCTTTTCCCTTTCGAAAGCCTGCAATTTCTGCATCTTTAACCATGTCTTCTACGACGAGCTCGTACGTTTTGGCTATTTCTGTCCACGGTACAGTCATCGTAAGCTCAATTGTTCCGTCGTCTGCGCGTGCAATAGTTGTATTCATGTGCAAAAGTGTACCACAGCGCCAATATCGGTGTAAAGAGAATTTATTGCAAGGTTATTGTGGTTTAAATGTGATTTCCGTGTCGAACGCTGGTGGATTGAGTGCGCCGTCTTGGAGAGAAAATCCATTTATTTGTGCAGACAATGACGCAACATGTTCAGTAAATGTAATAAATGCGCTTGTTGTGGCTATGAGTGAAAGCTGTAGTACTGGTGTGGGCGTCGGAAATGCTGTAGGTGTGGGTTCGGCCACTTGAGTGGTCTGCTTTCCTGCATTGTACTGCATGAAAATAAATCCTATTATACCAAGCACAATAATTACGCTTAAAATTGCAATAATGATGGAGCTTGTGTTTCTCCTAGGGCCAATAGGAGTCTGGGGAGGGCTGGTCGGAGCTGAAATAGGTGGGGTAAGTGGGTCTTGCACAACCACAGAAGGCTCAGCAGGTGCTGGGGCCTGTCTTATAGGTTGCTGTGGTAGTGGTGTAGATGGTATATTTTCCATGTTATTGATATTTTAGAGCATTCCCAAGCTCATTTAGAAATGAGGTCCCTTCCACTATATATTGGCGTGCAATCGCCAAATCAGTCTGAATTGCTGAGTATTTTCTGGATTGTTCCATGTCGTCACCGGACAACTTAAACGCTGCGGCATGTATAGCTGTGGATTTTTGTTGATATAAATTTCGTTTATTAGAAATTTCCAATAACCATCGATCGAGCGCAGCTTGCTTGACAGGAGCTACTTGAGCGCGAGAGATGCCAATAAGTGTTTGGGCTTCTTTGGCTGCTTGTTCGAACTGTGTGGCAAAATAATTTAGATACCCAAGCTGTATCGCAATTATGGTTTGGCGGATACCCGCGATCATAAGCGGGTAATGTTTGGAGAAATCTTGCGAAGATTTCTCCACATCTTCCATAGATGATATTGACTGCACAAGAGTGCTATGTCCATCTAAATACCCTATTTCGTTTGTGATCAATGTTCGGTTTAGCACAGTCTCAGAAGTGAGAAGTCCGGGGTTTTCTGTGAGTTTTTCATTCAAAAATAACAAGTATGTTCGCCCGACGATGTCTCGTTGCCCTATGGCAAGTTTTGCCTTGTCTAAAGCATCTTGTTGAGACTCAAGTGAATTAAACTGTTGATACTGACCAAGGGCGATGCGAAAATTGTTAAAAAGCTGTCTATACTGATCAAATTGAAAAACGTAGTCTTGGTAGGCAGTTTGCGAAGCAGCGTACGAGATTCTTGTGGGAAAAAATAACGCAAGCGCCACGAGGAGTGATAATAGGACAGTCTTTTTCACTACGCTATCGTAACACTAGAAGTATTTATCGGTCAATAAATACACATGCCTCGCTTAGGAAGATTATCTGTCACGTATTTTTATCCATGATTGATGTCGTATGCCGCATGAGAATCGAGCTTCTAGTACAGCCATTTGTCTACCGTGCGCTAAACATTTGTCGCATTCTAATTTTAGTTGTTTGGCTAAACGCCCCCCCTGATGTCCCTGCGCATCTACTTGTCTTCCGAGTGCTTCAATGGTGTCATGTACAATGGATCGCTGTGAAGAGCCTGCCTCTGCATTTGGAGCTGCTTGGCAAGCACCACATGCTAAATCTATAAGTGCCGCTACCTGATGTACGTATACGTCTGGTAATTTGTGACTCATGTTTGTCTATCTTGGTGCAGATGAGAGGGATTGTTACGAGGCATTTTGCGAATCGGCGAGCATTAGTGCGTCGTAATCCCGCTTTACGGGAAACCTCGAGAATAACTATAAAAATAAATAATGTTGGTGCCGCTGAGAGGACTTGAACCTCTAAGCCTTACGGCACAGGTTCCTAAAACCTGCGTGTCTACCAGTTCCACCACAGCGGCATGGTTCTATTATACCAAGCCTTAGATGGTCACCGCTAGCTGTGAAGCACGCTTAGGTGAAAAATTGTCTATAGCACTCAAGAAAAACTTAACCTTTTGACTCCATACAGGTGATGCTGCATATTTACGCCCCATCTGCTCGAGAGTTATAGCGCCACGGTCTATATAATTATATCGAAGCCCTTCAGACACTTCGGTAATACCATGGTTCCAAGAATCGAAATGTATGCCGTCTTGCTGCCCTGTAAACACTCCCCAGCCCCATCCATTATAAGAATTGGCAGGTATGTGCTTGCCGAATGTAGACTCTACCCCAGCTATAGCAGCTACAAGCTTCCAGTCGAGGCCCAAACGGTCTGCTTCTGAGATAAAGTGCTCAGCCGAATCCACCATTGGAGAATTATGGGAAGCCAGATATGCACGTAGGAGATTAGGACGTTCATCTATGTTTACCTTGGTGTAAGCCGGCCTAGCGGACGCACCAGCCTCCGAGGCTAACCCTACAGCAGAGACAGGAGTGGTTACTCCCAAAAATAAAGCTATTATTGCGAATGTGACGATTAGTTTATTCATATGTTCTTGCCTCATATTGAATGCCGCATATTGTGCGGTACTCAATTCGGGGTAAGACATTAGTTCTGGCGCTGGCACGCCTGAGAGAGGAAGCGAGGCTAAATCTAGCTTTTAACAGCTGCTCAGCTCGTGGCTGGGTAGCTTTTAAAAAATCCTAAAGCAAGCTGTTTTTTACGTAGCAAACCTTAGGATCTGTGTGAGAGTATAGCCTATAATTCATACGTTGTCAAGTTTTATAGGTCTATAGGAAGAACATAAATATATTACTGTGGTAAGTTTTTATATATAAAACTGAAGTATTATGGGGTGTTACTGAATTTCGTTCATAAAAAATTCTACACAGTTGGCCCAAGAGTTTCCGTTTGCGACAGATGGTGGGGCATAGATCGCACCAATGTCTACCAGTTCTGTAATCCCTCGAGCGTAATATTTTTCATGCATATATTTAGATACCCACTCGATTGCATGGGTCCAATTGTCAAAATTCTTACCAGAGGTTTGCCCAGTTTCTACACTGATGCCCCACGCGTTGAAAGAATTCTTTGACGGTATACGCTTGCCACCTGTACTTTCGCACATAGCAATAGCTGGTACTAATCGATAATCTAAATGATACATTTCTGCACGATCTATGATGTAATCAGAAAATTTTGCGAGTGGAGAGTCATGTTTTGCCAAAAAATTATACAGCAACAGTGAGCGGGCATCCCCTGCTTGGATAGTGGCACCCAAAACCTGCTCTGTACCGGTTGTTGATAATCCGATATGCGCTATGGATTGGGGTGATTTTGATATTTGCGCTTTATGAGAAATCGACACGAGGAGAGATAGGTTGAGGATAAGCAACACAAGAGTAAGAGGAAACCACACCAATGGCAACAAGAACTTTTGCACCATTAATCCATAGTGACATATGCCTATATGAGTGTCAAATATTTGGCATGCTTCACAAGTATATGTGACGTATACCCGTCAGTATATTTGCTAATATTAGACGCGAAACGAGTGTGGTAGACTAAAGCGTTATATGAAAATTAAATTTCTTGGCGCAGCGGCCACCGTTACCGGTTCCAGTTATTTAGTCACATCAGACTCAGGAGAACAGATACTTGTGGATATGGGATTGTTTCAAGGGCCTCCTGATGTAGATGCGCTAAACTTCAGACCATTTGAGGCAAGTGTCAAAGCAATCGATGGGGTTATCTTGACACATGCACATTTGGACCATTGTGGACGTCTTCCCATGCTAGAAAAGCTCGGTTTTTCGCGAGATATTTTTATGACTGCGCCCACTGCGGATCTTACAGAATTGTCACTTCTCGATAGTGCAAAAATTAGCCATGAAGACCATCATAAACAAATATTGTTTGATACAGATGATGTAGGCGCGCTTATAAAACGATTTCGCGAAGTACCCTACCATAAAGAATTTTATATCGGAGAATTTGCCGTCACATTTCGAGATGCAGGACATATTATGGGTTCGGCAAGTGTTGAAGTGAGAGTAGATGGAAAGTGTGTTGTATTTAGCGGGGATCTCGGAAACACACCAGAGGATATCACGAGACCAACCGAGCTAATTCATAGTGCAGATTATGTCGTCATGGAATCCACATATGGAGATCGCCTGCACCCAAAGGGTGATCCCTCTGATGTCATACAAGCAGAGATAGTGGCTGTTATGGAAAGTGGGGGGACGCTTCTTATTCCAGCATTTTCTTTGGAACGAACTCAAGAGCTACTTCATATCATAGATCATATAAATCCAAATATCCCTGTCTATCTTGATAGCCCTATGGCACAAAGAGCTACAGTCATATATGAAAAATATAAAGATCTTATGAACAGTGAAATCACCGAGCATTATAAAAAGGATAATCCATTTACGTTTCCCATGTTGCACTTGGTAGCCAATCGTCAGGAGAGTGGCGATATACTTCGAGCAGATGGAGCAAAGGTTATTATCGCCGGTAGCGGCATGATGACAGGTGGTCGCATATTAGGACATGCTCAAGTGCTGCTCCCAGTAGAATCTACAAGACTACTTATCGTCGGATATCAAAGCGAAGGTACGCTTGGTCGCGCACTGTTAAATGGAGCCCAAGAGGTGCGTATAGATGGTGAAAATGTTCGAGTAGCAGCACATATTTCGGAAACACAAGTGATGAGCTCTCATGCGGATCAAGCCCAACTACTCTCGTGGCTTGCGCACATACAAGATGTGAAAAAAGTGTTTCTTACACACGGAGAAGACGGTCCACGAATCGCTTTGGCAGAGAAAATTCAAAAAGATCTCGGTATCACCGATGTTGTGCTCCCCATGCTTAACCAAGAGATCAGTATTTAGTAGTCTACGCTAGGGCTTTAGCCTGTTGGTGAAAAAGAACGGTATTGGGCAATAGCGCTTTTAGTACCAATCGCTATTGGAACGCGTTGGTCATGTTTTGTGGGCACTATATCCAATGGATCAGTCATTCCACTTGTTGCATCTCCTCCGGCTTGCTTGATCAAAAATGACAGTGGCGCGACTTCATAGAGCAGTCGAAGTTTTCCGCTCATATGCTTGGTATCTGCTGGATATATAAATATGCCACCTTTCAGCAGTGTTCTATGGATGTCTCCCACCATAGATCCTACGTATCTTGTTGAGTACCCGCCTTCTTTTTTGATCGCATTCACGTAATTTTTTTCTGCGTCATAAAAGAGCTCCCAATTCCCTTCATTTATCGCGTAATATTTTTTATCTCCAATTTTTACATTTTCGTAACTTAATACGAATGTCTCCAGATCGGGATCATAGGTAAAGCCATTTACCACTCCATTGACCGCATAGAAAAACAACATGCTCGGTCCGTACAACACATAGCCAGAGGCGATTAGCGTGGATCCCTTTTGCAATATAGAGTCCGCTTTGGGATACAAGCCAAATATAGTACCGATGGGTAAATTAGTATCTATATTGCTCGAGCCATCCACAGGATCATGGGTAAGTGTGTAGATACCTGATTCATAGTTGGAACGTTTGGGCTCCTCTAACTCTTCTGAGCCTACAGCATAGATCGCGGGACATGCAAGCAAAGAGTCGGTGAGTACTTCGTTGGAAAAAGCATCTAGCTTCTGCACGTTTTCTCCGTATACGTTGGTGCCACCAGAATCACCAGATTCTGCAATCAACCCATTTCGCTGTACTTTTCCATGTATAATTTTGGCAAAAGCTTCCAGAACATCAATCACTTGGACGAACTGTTCACCAAGATTGCTATTTTTGCTTTTTACGAAATCATGTAATGTTATCCGAGCCATATTATTTTCCTCCAGTATAGATAGCATGCGCTTCTTCTACGGTGACCAAATCATAGGTAAGAGCTGAAACTGCATTGGCAAATCGTACTGCTTCGTCTAATGATTTTTGATGGATGTTCCGACCTGTCGCATTACCAAACGCTCCTGCTGTGTGAATCTGATCATGGAGTGTTTGCAAAAAGACTTTTACGTCGATACTGTCGCCACCTGCACAGATAAGCCTTGTGCGACCTGCTGCCACAACAGCTTCTTTAAGTGCAAGCGCTCTATCGCCTTCCTTGGGTTTTGGATAATTTACTTTGGTAAAGTCAGAGCCCAAGCATCCAGCAACTCCAGCTGCTCCCGCGACAAGATGGGGATCTTTCTCATCTGCCACTGCTTTGCCTCTTGGGTACATCCAGAGTACAGTGAATAATCCATGTTGATGTGCCTGAAATACAGCTTGAGCTGCTTCGTGGAGCATCTCGCCTTCGTATTCACTCCCAGAATACACAGTGTATCCAACGCCTAAAATATTGAGACCACTTTGCTCTTTAAATTTCACTACATCTTCTACGCTATACCAACTCTGGCTTCGGGGGTCCATTTGTGTAGCTTTTACTAAATTGGTTTTGGAGTTGAGTTTTACCAGATATGGTACTTTTGTATAATCGTGGCCGTACCTCGCGATAAGCCCCAGCTGGGTAGCAAAAACTCCAACACGAGCTTGAGAAGCTATTTTGAATAAATGTTCTCCATCCGCATCATCAGCGTGTATCCCTTCACCGTAAAAATCACTATTCATGTGTTCTACTTTTTGGTCTCCAGCAAATAACATGAGTCGACCGGTGCCGTGAGTGGCTAGTTCCATGTTTTGATCGAAGGTGCCGCGCATATTTTCAGGGACATCAAGAGGCGTCGTAAAAAGTTTGCTCATATATTCCTCCTTATTGGGACAACATCATTAATATAAAGTATCGCTTATCCATCATATACGGGATAAATTTATTTGGCAACTCATTTTATTTACTAGCATATTCTGGACAAAGATCCCCAAGTGAACATCCATCACAGGTATGGGTTCGTGCCGTGCATACATATCGTCCATGAAGAGTAAGCAGATGTCCAAAGTCAATCCATTTATCCCTTGGAATAAGTTTCATGAGAACCTGTTCAATTTTTACGGGGTCTTTTTCTTGTGTTAAACCCAATCGATTGGAAAGGCGTATACCATGGGTATCGATTACGATACCTTCTGCTTTGCCAAATATGCTGCCCAAAATAACATTTGCTGTTTTTCGGGCGACTCCCGGTAACGCATCCAATTTTTCCATTGTGTCAGGTACGTCTCCGCCATATGTCTCCATGATCATGCGTGCTGCAGCATGGATGTTTTTGGCTTTATTGGAATGAAAATTTATCTTTGTCACCAGAGCATCTATATCGGCCACTGACGAATCTGCATAAGACTGGATCGTGGGGTAAGCATCAAAAAGTGCGGGAGTTACAGTATTGACCAGTTTATCAGTACACTGCGCCGAAAGGATCGTTGCAACAAGGAGTTGAAAGGGTGTTTTGTACACTAACTCCACCTTAGGGTGCGGATTGTCACGGTATAGGCGCTTCATGATTTCGAGTGCTTTTTCTTGAAGTGTCATAGTATATTGATCTTAGCATAAGATATGCGTGTAACTCACCGCAAGACTAAGTTTGGATTATTTATATAGTATAATCCCCTAAATTATCTTGTATATACCTATGATTCCATTAGAACATCGAATATTGCGCGTTGCGAGTAAATCTATTCCAAGAGAGTGCCCTGTGAAACTTTTACAGAATTTGTATCGCCCAGCTTCTCCCCTCAATTTAGAAATCCATATCAGGAATCCCACGTCATACAGGTGTAACGCAACTGTTACCTGCAAACAATCAGAAGAAAGTAACAATGCGTGTATGGGGTGTTCGCTCAGAACTGGAAAACCCGTAGATATAGATCAGTTTCAAAACTGATAAACACAGGGTTATATTCTAAAAAAAGTTCCGACCAGATACGCTATCGATGCCGAAATTCCGCCTACAAATAACGTTTCGCCTACCGCACGCCACGCAGCTCGTTGTGTCACATAGGCACGCAGCATCCCCAATATAAGCAGTGCTAAAACAGTAAAAAATATTGAAACGGCAAACATGTTGAGTATAATAGGTATAAAGTACGGCGCGAGTGGAATAAACCCAAACACGATAAAGGCAAAAAAAGTAGCCAAAGCAATATAGTGAGGCTTTTCAGTTTCTGGATTCGTCATTTGAAGCTCGTCCTTCATCATAAACTCTGTCCAGTATTCGGGATTTTTACGATAAATAGTGGCCATGGTCGTAGCGTCTGCAAGTGAAAATTTTTTGCGTCGTAGAATTTCGACGGTTTCTTCGAATTCATCCTCTGTGTCGGTGGCGATCTCGTGTGCTTCCTTTGACTTTTCGTTTCTGTAAACATCTTGATCTGCTCGAAGCGAAAGGAAACTTCCAAGTGCCATAGAAAACGCATCGGCAAATAAATTTGCTAATCCAAAAATAAGCACTGTTACTATCGGGATGGGAGAACTACTGGGTTGCACAGAAGCCCCAGCAAATCCGGCTACTACGGCAAATGTGGTAACGATACCATCGTTCCCACCATAGACAATTTCGCGCAAATATTCTGCGAGTGGGGTTCGCTTGTGCTCGGTTTCCAAATGTTTTTCTAGATTAAACCTTCTCATACGTTGTGAGCGCAGAAGGACTCGAACCTTCAACCGACATCTTAAGAGGATGCTGCTCTA
>CAZXHY010000027.1:7250-16775 GCA_964639945.1 uncultured Gammaproteobacteria bacterium | reverse complement strand
GTTTGTAATCACGCCAAAAATTATCAGTCTGAAGAAAGAATGTGACCCTGCCTCCGGTTTGATTACCAATGTATTCTTTCTGTTTTTCATTTGAGGGTCTAGCAAGAAGGATTGTTGATTCTTTTGAACCCGGAGGAGCAACGACTACCCATCTTTTATCCTGTTCTGATTGGTATATATCCTCGACTAAAGTGAAATTTAATTTCTTAGTAAAAAATTCTATCGCTTCGTCGTAATCACGGACAACCAAAGCAACATGAAGAATAGACTGTTTCATTAACTTAGTTTGCCAAAAAGAGATTCTAGCGTTTAATTTTGCTCCCCCGCGTGGATTCGGACCACGAACCTTCTTCTTAACAGGAAGCCGCTCTACCGTTGAGCTACAGGGGAATGAGCTTCGTAACGAACTTCAATATTATACCATGAAGTATTTAGATTCGAGCTAGTCTCTTTTGGGGTCGATAATTATGTTTATGTATTAGGTGCTTGTCTCGATTTAGTCGCGCTAAGGTTATCGCCATCCATTCACTTTGAACAGATTCGGCATCAAACGATACACGGCACTCTGGGCAAGGTGTGGTTGCCTTAAAAAGTATATGGTTTGCAAGTTTTCCTTCGCCTAAGCGGGCAAGGAGAGTTTCCCCGCGAAATAGTGCTTGAGTCATATGTCTATACAAGTAAATTAGAGGGACTATATCCACTTTCGCAAAAAAGTGCAAGAGAGATATGTTTAGATGGCGGCAAGTATCCTGCGTTGCACCTCGGCACGCATGATCGCTGGAGTGAAGTGTCCATAGGGATAGGCGATATAACAAACTCGAGAATTATCCCAAAATTCTTTTGCTTTTTTAAATAGTACAATTTTGTCATTTATTCCTAGGATGGGTGTAATTTTTTGGGCAGTAGATAGAGAAAATGGTTTTTTGAGTGCAAAGCTATCAAGATATGCCGGATTTTTTAGCTTGGTAGATCTATCGCTCATTCCAAATTTATATGAATCACCCAAGAATATTTCCCCTACATTTGGGTATGCAACTAGAGGAACGTATGTGTCTGCGGTTCCAAAAAAATATGCATGGAGTGTTGCCACAATGCCTCCCATGGACGCACCCGTAACTACCAGTGGCGTACTCGTCTCTTTGTGGTGAAAGCCTACGATTGCTTCGACAGCCAAAACTGACCCTGCAAATGTGCATTGGTGGTGTGTGAATGTGTCTATGGTGTTGTTGAGAAAATCCAAGGTGCTCGTATGGTGCTGTGCTTTGATGAGGAACACATTGAAACGACGAGTGATACCACTTCCCAGAATGATGCTATAGGCAAACGCATGATTTATCTCTCCGGATGGATGGTGAAATATAAGAGAGGGCTTTGCAGGTGAAAAAGTGTGAAGAAGAAAAATCTCCGTGATTCGCGTTTCTGATTTGTATTTGCAGTGAAGTTTCCAATGTGACGTGGTTTTTATCTCGAGATGGACATGTGTCCTAGAGAGAATGTTGGAGAAGTGTTCTGGCTTGAAATTTGGTGGGTCATTTCTATAGTATTTGGGAGCGAATACGAGCCCAATCGCTCGAAAGAATCGAAAGCATCTTTCCAGTGTATTGAGTAGCATTATCATTTTTTTGTATTTCTATAGATTGTAATAGTTGGGTGATCAAATACGGTAAATGTTTCTTCTGTTAGTTCATCATTAAATATTACGGCGGGTCCCAACTGTGGGTAGGAAGCGAATGTAGCGACTAGCTCAAAACGCAAAGAACCATCTTCCAGTCCCTTGTATAGTTGGTTTGTATACGGGTAAGCATGAGAGAGGTGGGTTATAGTATTTTTCACCTTGGGGCTTTCAGATATTAAATAGTGTGCGTTTTGTAAAATATTTTTTTGTTGTTCAAATTTTTCTTTGGTGTCGGGCTGGGTATAGAGATTGATGTAGAAAAATCCATACTGTTTTTCTAAAAGCGGCGCAGTGTTGAAATGAATGACACTATTCCATGTTTCTCGTACGATTATGGAATGCGCGGGTATATTTTTTGTGATCCAATCTCGTGCTGAGAGGGAAGTATGCGGGGTAAGATAAATTTGAAAAAACATAATTCCCCAAATGATTTGTGAAAGTATCGTAAGTGACAGGAAAAGTTTTCCGAGTTTAGTTTTTCGTATGTCCCACAATACTTTAGCAGCAAAAACAGCCATAAGTGGAAGAAGTGGTGCGCTATACCGAATAAATTTTAGGTACGTAAGAGAGAGAAAAATAGTAAAGCCGAGAGACCAAAAGCTAAATATTGATGATGGAGAAATCTGAAGTTTTTTTGTTTTTGCCCAACTGACTAAAGAGCCTAAAAGTCCGAAAAAAATCATCGGACCAAAACCAACCAGAAAATTTTTTATCCAAAATAGTGCGTTGGTATTTTGAAATTGCACGGTCCAATCCATAAGTAACTTTCCCGATACGACATCGGAAAGATATTGAGATCGGATCAGGTATCTATGAAAGTCTAAAAATGAATAGGGCGAGGCGATAAAAAATGTGATAAGACATACGAGTCCAAAAATAATGAGGGGTTGTATTCGCATTTTACGAATTGCGAGGATAGCTATTGGGATAGGGAGAAATAAATATCCAGTATTTTTTGTTGCGATAAGCAGGCCACTGAGAATGCCTACATGCACTACGGTTTTTCCTGTTGGTGTTTGCCAGTATGAAGTGCACAGGTAACAAACTATCGTAAGCAACAAAACCATGATGCTTTCAGTGGTATAAAAATGTGCCAGTTGTATGGAAAGGGGAGCAAAGGTAAAAAGGAGCGCGGCGAGTATTCCCACATCTTTATTCCATAATTTTTTGCCCAAAAAAAAGATTGCGATGATAGTAACGGTCGAAAGTGTTGCAGATACACCTCGTCCGATGTGGGTCATAGCCTCTGGAGTGTGTGCTCCGAAGCTTAAGAGTTTTAGAAGGTATACAGAAAATCCGTTGTAATCATGGAAACCGTGAAATAGATTGATCGGCCAGATTAACTCCAGCGCACCGTTTACAATGAGTGCCTCATCGGGGTGAAGTCGTCCGCCTGCGTCCCAGTTGAGATTGGTAAATCGAAAGATCGCTCCAAGGAGCGTGATGATTATAATGGGCCAGTATTGCACGAGCTGTCGAAATAATTTCATGGGTGACGATGTTTAGTATAGCATGCGATTTGTGATGCTATAATCGCCGTATGAGCAGCGCTACCTCAAGGTTTAAAATGATTGCGTCATCGTATCCGTTTTATGTGCAAGATGGAAAAATTTTATTGAGTCGTAGAAAAAATACAGGATATGCTGATGGCATGTATAGTTTGCCAGCAGGACACGTAGAAGATGGGGAAACACTGACCACCTGTGTTGTACGAGAAGCAAAAGAAGAAATTGGCATAACCATAGATCCACGAGATTTACAGCTTGTCCATACAATGCATCGGTTTGAAACGGATATTCGTATGGATTTTTTCTTTACGGTAAATAAATGGAGCGGTGTGCCGACCAATTGTGAGCCAGAAAAGTGTGATGATTTAGGTTGGTTTCCACTGAGTGCGCTCCCTGTCAACACCGTTCCCTACGTTCGGGCGGCTATAGAAAGTTGGCAAAAGGGGATTATATATTCGGAACGAGGATGGAATGTCTAAATTTTTACCCTATATCTTTTTACGTGGGTAGCACCTGATTTAAGTTTGGTTTCAACGGTAAGAGTTGCTCCAGTGATAGATCGGTGTGCTGTACATGCTCCATGACTACATGTGCCGAAGTAGAGGTCTCGGGAGTCACTTGCCTGTCCAGTGGGTGTTAGCGATCCTACTACCCCTTGTTCTACGCCGTTTGCGTTGTAGCTTAGTGTATAGTTCACGCGCGAAACCTTTGAGAGATTTAAGAATGTCACAATTATACTATTGGTGCCTCGTGAAAGTCTGGCGCTTGAGTAACCTGTGGCGGCTGATGTGGCTGTAGTTTTTACTGCTACCTTTTTAACTCTTGGTTTGGCAGCGTAAACTGGAGATATGAATCCAACGATGGCAACAGAAAGAATGAAAAGAACAAAAACTCGCTTCATGGCATAAGTATAGCAGGACGTGCCTACGCGTGGTACACTGGAAAATAATGAAAAAGCCGTTGGTCATCGTTATAGGAGCACTTCTTTTGGGGGGTATAGGCGCGGCGACATATTTTCTTGTTTTTCCAGCAAAACCTCAAGCACCGAGTGAAATGTTGGTAAAAGAAGAATCTCCAAAACTAAAACTTTTGACATGGGACGACCCTGCGGGATTTACGTTTTCTTATCCTGATGGGGTAGTAGTAAATAAGCATGATGAGGATAAGGAAAATTATGCACATGTCGAAATGACGCATCCAGATCACAAAGGGAGCCTTATTGTCTGGGCAAAGGATCTTCCTGTAGGGGTTACAGACGTTGTTAGCTGGGTAAAAAAAGACGCACAATTGGCAAAAGGTGTATCGCTTGATACGTCACTTGGTGGATCTGTTGCTGAAAAAATACTTGTGACGACACCAGAGAGACGAATGGTAATTGGCACGGTATATGATGGGTTGTTGTTTTATGTAGAAAGCACACTTTCCGATGAAACATATTGGGAAGCTGCGATAAACACTGTGAGCGGCTCATTTGTATTCAAACCAACAGAGACCTCGGGGCAATCTGCTCCCGCAGCCTCGCCAGATTCTGCTGGGTCAGAAGATGGTGAAGTGGATGAAGAAGAGGTTTTAGAGTAATGTAGGTTAAGCTTGTGAGTACGCTCTATTTTTTGTGTTTGCAAGGATCGTATGATATACTTCTACCTGTCCTGGGAACAAAGCGTGACAGTATTTCAATAAGGGATCTTCTTTCGAGACTGATCTTCTTAGGCGATCTGGCTTCCTTCAAGACCTAAGGGGAAAGGAATTACCAATATGGCAATCAATTTATTCGTAGGCAATTTGCCTTACAACATGACCAGTGATGATCTGGCACAAACGTTTGCTGGAGCAGGAACAGTCGTTTCTGCGAAAGTTATTTCTGACAAATATTCTGGCCGCTCACGCGGTTTTGGATTCGTCGAAATGAGCTCTGATGAAGAGGCAAAGAAAGCTATTGAAATGTTCAATGGCAAGGATGTCAACGGTCGTCCACTCGTCGTAAATGAGGCTAGACCTCGTGAAGACAGACCAAGAAACTAATCTTATAAAACAGATTATTCACAAAAAACCCTGACGAAAGTTGGGGTTTTTTGATGGTAAAAATAGTAATTTAGCTTGTACTGGGGGCTTAAATTTGGTTTGAAGGGCTATTTTGGTGTATAGTTACACCTAGAAGGAGCATATTTTATGAATAAATTTTTCGTCGGACTTTTGGTTATTGTTGGCGGAGGACTAGCTGGATGGTACTTTTTAAATGGAGGTAACCTTCCAAAGGTTATGCCAAAAAATATAGACCAAGGCATGACACAACAAGCAACACCATCTCTGACTCCAAGTGAGCAGTCCGCTATCCCAGATAGTGGAAGCGCTATGGTTGGTGGCACAAAAGGCGGAGTAGTAAACCAATCTGCCATAAGTTATACCGAGGGTGGGTTTTCTCCTGCCGCTATCACGGTCAAAAAAGGAACGAGTGTGACATTTGAAAATCAAAGCACAGTGGGAATGTGGGTGGCGTCTGATGTGCACCCAACACACCAGTTGCTTCCTGGGTTTGATGCAAAGAAATCTGTAATCAAAGGAAGTGTGTATACCTATACATTTGCTAAAGTTGGCACATGGACATTTCATAACCACGCCAGTCCAACACATACTGGAAAAGTGGTTGTTACTGAATAAATAGTCTAGGGAGTAGGTGTTGGGGAGGGGGTGGGAATTGCCGTACACCTGCCGTTGGCAGGTTCTGTACCTTTTACAAAATACTCACTTTTTCCAAAATAACAAGGAATACTGATAACCGTTGATGGGGTGTTCCACGATTCATCCACACGTCCCTTTAGTAACTCTGTCATGATATCGTGCCAGATAGGTGCCGCACCAGTTATGCCCGAGGTGAGGTATGGGTCCATTGGGGTGTTGTCGTTGTTTCCTACCCACACCACTGCGGTAAAAGAAGGTGTGAAGCCTGCTGTCCAGTTATCTCGTTTTTCATTGGTCGTTCCTGTTTTTACCGAAACGGTATACCCTGGAATAACAAGGGAAGAATTTGGTCCAAATGCAGGAGTACGCGCAGTGTTATCCGCAAGAATATTATTCATAATCCATGCGACATCTTCACGGATTGCCTCTACAGGATTTTTTGGTGAATACTGCTCAATGATTTGACCTGTGTAGTCTTTTACTTCAAGAATCGGTAGTAAGTCTTGTCGTTTTCCAAGATTTGCAAATGTGCCATATATTTTTGCCATTTCGAGCATGGTAACTTCGCCGCCCCCTAACGTAAGAGAAAGACCATATCTACTGGGATCACTTTGCCATGAATCTACGCCCATAAGCCTCGCTTTTTCAAGCATGGCTGGAACACCAAGCTGTGAAAGCAGTTTGACCGCTGGAATATTGTATGAATTTGCCAGTGCAGATCGCAATGGAACCAACCCGTGAAATTTACCATCGTAGTTGACTGGGGCATATGGCGGGCCACCAACCTGAGGATAAGAAATCGGTGTGTCGCTCAGAAGTGTCGCCGCTGTCATGCCCTTTTCCATGGCCGCTGCATATGTCACTACTTTTATGGAAGATCCTGGCTGTCTGAGGCTAGTGACAATATTTACATTCCCGTCGTGCTCTGTGTCAAAGTAATCATGGCTTCCTACCATCGCCAGTATCTCTCCGGTTTTTGGATTAGTTATCACTGCAGCACCGTTTCCAACACGAAGTGACGCAAGTGACGCTACGTGAGTGCGAACGATATCCTCAGCTTTCTCTTGGATTGTTGCATCCAAAGAAGTGACGATTCGTAATCCGCCTCGTTCTACCAATCGCGTACCAAAGCGTTCTTCTAATATTTGTTTTACGTACATCACAAAATGTGGAGCTCGTATCGCGACTCGTTGTTTTGCAAACTGTACAGGAAATGCGAGCGCCTCGTTCATCTGCTCAACTGTTATGATGCCGTCCGCATGCATTCTTCGAAGTACCTCTTTTTGGCGGATGAATGCCTTGTCTGGATGATTCCCAAAAGGAGAATATTCTGTAGGAGCCGCAGGGAGCCCCGCAAGCAACGCTGCTTCAGCGAGATTTATTTCGGTGACCGATTTGCGAAAATATGTCTGTGCGGCGGATTCGATTCCCCAAGCAGTACCCCCATACGGGACCTGATTGAAATACATTTCCAAAATTTGATCCTTGGTGTAAATGCGTTCAGCCCAAAAGGCTAAAATAAGTTCTTTGGTTTTTCGGATGATGTTTACGTCAGGGGTCAAAAGCGCTGACTTGATAAGTTGCTGTGTAATGGTGGACCCACCTTGTACGCGTTTGTTTATAGCGATTTCTTTTGCAGATCGTACAATCCCTCGTATAGAAAATCCTAAATGACTATAAAAATCATGATCCTCAATTGCAATTGTCGCCTCTTTTACATGTGAGGGGATTTTTGTAAGCGGAATGGGTGTGCGATTTTGATCAGCATATATTTCATAGAGTAATTGTCCATTTCTATCAAAAATTTTTGATGTAACTTCTAGATCTCTTTGCATAAGCATCTGAGGATTGGGGAGAGATCTCAAAAAGAGAAACGTATTGTATGGGAGCAATATGAATAAAATAGTGATTCCCATCCCAACAGTGAATGACTGGACATGAAACGTCGAAGTAGCTTTTGGTTGAGTTGGTGGGGATATAGCCCTCGAGGCGTCTTCGATTTTAGTTGTTTGTATTTTTGTTTTGTGAAGTGGTGACATAGGTAGGGAAATATGTGGAAATGAGAAGTGAACTCTCGTGACTGCAGAGCGAATTATTTGCCAAAGAACATATGATATTTGCAATACGGAGAGGAGTACGAGCGTGATTGTATGTGGGCGCTGTGAGACTTTTTTTGGCTTTTTTGGTCGAATTATCGACGTAGCAGCTTTGTGTTTTTCGGCGAGCCAGTTTGTCGATGCTCGTGCAGACTCGAGTGCAACTGTTTTTATGGATTGCCAAATATTTTGAGGAATGGCATAGATATATGCGACGAAGTATCGAATAGCATCACCGATGTTTATAAGTCCGATAATAAGCATGATAAGAATACTGAGGATAGGGGTCGTGAACTGTCTTGGTGATCGAAGTGATTTGCGGCGCGCCATAGCGCCATTTTTATAACACACTAGGCCTATAGGCACAAGGGGGAGCAGCGATGACCTACCGTATAATGGTGGGTTTTCCTTCGGGATGTTGGCAATCTAAGCAGTACCTTGACACTCCGTCTGAGAGTATTTGGTGTTCCTGCATTTCGATATTATCGATTTGGTTTGGTGACGCAAGATCTCCTGTGGCCTTGTCTATAGCTACAGTTTGTTTAAGCGCTTCACGCTGGTTTGGGATAGTGCCCTTGATGAAGTATTCGAATCGGGTTACACAACCCTTGTCATCACCTTCTGCATTAGGAGGAAGCAGCCCGCTCATCGCACAAATTTGTGCCCCTACGACATTTTCTGGTTGTTTGGGCCACATATCAAGTTTTCCATCGAGTGCTTTTCTCATAATTTTGTTCCAGATGGGAGCGGCTCCGGTGACACCGGAAACAAGCGATTGATTCATTGTGGAATTGTCGTTGTTTCCTACCCATGTTGCTACCAATACTTGAGGAGTAAATCCAATTGTCCAGTTATCTCGAAGATCATCGGTAGTGCCGGTTTTTACCGACACAGCGTGATTGGGCACGACGAGGGCAGAGGCGGGGCCAAAGGCGTCTTGACGGGCGTTGTTGTCCAATAGCATATGAGAGACGAGAAACGCTGTTTCCGGTGAAACAACGCGTGGTCCAGAAAGTAATAATTGTGAGGGAACATCTTTTGCTAGATTTGGATCTTTGTGCTCTTCTAGTACTTTTCCCGTCTTATCTGTTACTTTTAGGATGGACACAAGATCTTTTCGTATGCCACCATTTGCAAAAACGCCAAACGCCTCAGCCATGTCTGTCATATGAACTTCGCCTCCACCTAGTGTCAGTGAAAGCCCATATTTAGATGGATCTTTCAGTGTACTGAGTCCAAACCCAGAAGCTGATGCCACCATATCTTGCACGGTGTTTAGATAGAGCATTTTGACTGCTGGAATGTTGAGGGAGTTGCCAAGCGCAAATCGTAGCTGTATTGGTCCGCGAAATTTTCCATCATAGTTTTTAGGGCAGTATGTTGCTTGTCCGCCAGTCCCTGAAAAACAGGTAGGTGTATCCAAAAACATAGTTGCTGGGGTAACTAAGCGTTTTTCTATGCCGATGGCATAATTGATTGGCTTAATTGAGGATCCCGGTTGTCGAAGAGCTGTGGCAACGTTAAATGATCCCGAAGGGGTTGCAAAGTAGTCTGTTGAGCCTACCAT
>CAZXHY010000027.1:0-7240 GCA_964639945.1 uncultured Gammaproteobacteria bacterium | reverse complement strand
GCCTACCATAGCGAGTATTTCTCCAGTTGCAGGTTTCGTCACCAGCGCCGCACCGTTTCCTACTCGATAGTTTTTTAATTTTTCTACTTCGGCTGCGACTGTTGCTTGTGCGTATTCCTGAAGTTCTGCATCTAGAGTGGTTTTTACCTTTAATCCACCACGTTCCACCATGCTCTCTCCATATTTTTGGACAAGCTGCTCTTTTACGTACATGACAAAATGCGCAGCCTTTATTCCTGTCGCAGGCTTGAATTGTAATTCTTCGTTTGCCGCAGCTTCTGCCTGTGCTTGTGTTATGTATTTATCTTCAACCATCCGATGCAGTACCTCTTTTTGTCGTTGTTTGGCATATTCTGGATGAGCTCCTTGTGGCGAATATAGCGTTGGCGCTTGCGGGAGCCCAGCGAGCAGCGAGGCCTCAGCAAGCGTGAGATCTTTGACTGACTTGCCGAAGTATTTTTCTGATGCTGTCTCGATACCCCACGCAGTGCCGCCGTAGGGTACATGGTTTAAATACATTTCCAATATTTTATCTTTGGAGTATAGAAGTTCTACGATTGGAGACAGAATGAATTCTTTGGCTTTACGCGTAATAGTTCGTTCAGGTGAAAGAAGAGCAGATTTTACGAGCTGCTGTGTGATAGTAGATCCGCCTTGCAGTTTTCCTCCTGCGATAGAAGCGGCAAGTGCTCGAAGTAGTCCACCTATGGGATTTATACCAGAGTGTTTGTAAAAATTTTTGTCCTCTATGGCAATGGTCGCCTCGCGGACATATTTGGGGATATCAGAGAGTGGGACAGTGGTACGATTTTCACCGACAAAAATATCAAATAGAAGGACGTCGTTTCGATCGTAAACTTTTGTGGCAAGTGGCACATCATATCGACTAAGCTTGGCGGGAGATGGAAGCTCTCGAAGAATTATCCAATAAAACAAAAATATACAAAGTGCAGGTAACAACCAAAATGCATATTTGCGCCATTTGGGTTTAATTTTTTTCGAAAAATTTGAAAGTTTGATCCTAGGCAATATCATGATCTCCATTATATAATAAATTTACCTTTAAGGAGGAATTTGTCTTATGTATACACTTCCAGAACTTCCATATGCGTATAACGCACTCGAGCCGTTTATTGATGAGATGACTATGAAAATTCATCACGACAAGCATCATGCTACATACATAAAAAATCTAAACGAAGCGCTGGTGGGAAATGAGTCACTACTTTCTTTGCCTGTAGAGGCGTTGATCAGAGATCTTTCTGTGGTTCCGGAATCGATACGTGCAAGAGTACGAAATAATGCAGGTGGACATGCTAATCATTCTCTCTTTTGGAAGCTCATGGCTCCTAATGGAGAGGGAGTAGGAGGGTCGGCCACGGGAGCATTAGCAAAAGCTATAGGTGATACATTTGGTGATTTTTCGATATTTACAGAAAAATTTGCGACAACTGCGATGTCTCGATTTGGTAGTGGTTGGGTGTGGCTCGTGGTTGATGGTGGCAAGCTTGATATTATAGACACACCGTACCAAGATAGCCCCCTTATGGAAGGAAAGTCACCCGTGCTTGCTCTCGATGTATGGGAACACGCATATTATCTAAAATATCAAAATATGAGAGCCGAGTATGTTAAACAATGGTGGAATGTGGTGAACTGGACGTATGTAAACACGTTGTTTGCAGCATCCAGCAAATAACATGCGTTTTCCAGATGCATATACTATACGGCGTCAGACGCCACGAGATTCTATAATTTTTTCCGCAGCTCAACTCTTGGGCGCTCAAGATACACAAGAAGATTATTTTCTGAATTTTAATGATGAATGTTTTGTCATGGCGGATGGATTGAGTCATATGCCAAACGGAGAGGCTGCAGCAAAGTTGGCATGCGAAACCGCGCTTTGGGGTTATAAACATATACGGCAACATCCATATTATTGGTTGGACAAAAAGTTGTTTATGAAACGGATCTTTCGATCGACAAATTTGGCCGTATGGCAAAAACAACGAGAAAATGGATTTGAAGAGGGACTTGCCACCACGCTCATGGTACTTATGGTAGGGGCCAAAAATTATTGGATTGGTCACGTGGGGAATTCGAGTGCATGGTTGTATCACAAAAACGAAATTATTAAATTGACGCACGATGACACCGATGCCCAAGGGGTGTTGACGAAGGCCGTTGGGTTTAAACGATTAGGCCTTTTACCGGAATTTGCTAGCGGCGTATTTGAGGTTGGGGACGTGCTCCTGTTGACAAGTGACGGTGCGGGAGATTACCTCACTGCAAAAGATATGGTAACGTACTTGGCTGCAGTCGGGTCTACCAACGAAGATGCAACGTCTGCAGTGACAGGATTATTGCGTCAAGCAGAACTAAATGGATCAAAGGAAAATAGTAGCGCTATCATAGTGAAGCGTTTACTAAATCCATAGCTTACATGTTGGCAAGTTTCGTTCTATACTAACTATATGCCTGCCGAATTTTTTGAACCAATCAGTGATCACAAGACTCCCCCTACATATTATTTTTTTGATGGAACCACGTGGAAACCAAGTAGTAGTGGAAAAATAGTAGAAGTAATTTCTCCATTTGATGGTTCGGTGGTAGGGAATCTTCCTGTGGTCACCACGACAGAAATAGACGAAGCATTTGCAGTTGCCACGCGAGCACAGAGCGCATGGGAAGCTACGCCGATGAATAAGCGGGTCGCAATTATGCATTTGGCAGCTGACTGGATACGACACCTTCAAGAATATATGGTGTCTATGATGACACGAGAAATTGGCAAATCTGCAGATGAGGCAAAAAGTGAAATTATACGAACAGCGGATTTGATAGATTATTTTGCAGATGAAGTGCAGTCAATTCGTGGTGAAACGCTCGATAGCGATAATTTTCCGGGGTATGACAAAGGACACATAGCGATGATTGAACGAGTCGCGCAAGGGGTTGTAGTTGCTATTGCCCCATTTAATTATCCAGTTAATCTTTCTGCAAGCAAGATAGCGCCAGCGCTTCTGATGGGAAATAGCGTGGTGTTTAAACCTCCTACACAGGGAGGTATAAGCGCGCTTCATTTAGTACGAGTGTTTGAGAAAGCTGGAGTGCCTGCAGGGGTTCTTACCGCAGTCACGGGTACTGGAGAGCAAGTAGGGAATTATGTCGTGTCTCATGATAGCGCTAGTATGGTTGCATTTACTGGAAGTAGTGATACCGGCATTGCCATCGCAGGAAAATCTTCAATGAAGCCATTGTTATTTGAGTGCGGTGGGAACAACCCTACGGTCGTGATGCCCGATGCGGATTTGACCATTACGGCAAAAGAGATTATTAAGGGTGGGTTCGCATATTCTGGGCAGCGTTGCACTGGAATCAAATACGTTTTGACGACCCCGTCTGTGCAAGATCAGTTATTGCCTGTTGTATTAAAGCAAATGGAAACCATGGTGCATATGGGCGATCCAAGAAGTCCAGAAACGAAATTAGTAGGGCCTGTTATCTCAGAAAAAGCAGCAGAGCATATAGAAGCTATGATTGTAGACGCTGTGTCAAAAGGAGCAAAAATTGTAACCGGTGGCAAGCGAGATAAGGCAATGGTGGAACCGACTATACTTACGGGTGTGACTCCAGAGATGCCAGTGATAGCAAAAGAAACTTTCGGGCCAGTTATTTGTTTTGTGACGGTGCAATCTCTTGATGAAGCAGTGGGTATAATTAATAAATCAGTATATGGATTGCAGGCAAGCGTGTTTACTAAAGACGAAGGAGCGGGTCTTGCGTATGCAAAACAATTGCGCGTGGGGACTGTGCAGATAAACGGTTCTCCACAGCGTGGACCTGATCACTTTCCATTTTTAGGCATCAAGCATTCTGGAGTAGGCGTGCAGGGAGTGCGATATAGCCTTGAGGCGGTGAGTAGGCTAAAACCAATCGTGATAAATAAGCCTCAGTGAGAGGTCTTCTTTGAAGTTATTTTAAATGATGTTTCCTTACGAATTTAATTTGGTCACTCGTGTACCCAAGAGTTTCTAAAAAGTGTTGAATTTCTGCTTTTGACTTTCCCTCGCCTTGCATTTTTTTGGTGAATGTATAAATCCATTCGGTTACTTCAAATGGAAGCAGAATCCATTTATCTGTTTTTTTTGCGAAGTATTCTGGCATAACGCTGGATCGTGATTTGAAAAACATTGTTAGTCTAGTGATAGATTTGGGATGAAACTCAGAAAGGTACGATGTTGCTCGATCAAGAGTTTTACCAGAATCAGCTATATCATCAACCAGAAGTATGCGCTTATCTTTAATAATTTTTGAAAGCCCTGCGGTAATCACCACTTGTCCTTGTTGTTGAATATCTGAATAACTTTGAATGGTGATAGAAGAGATGGGAATGCGTAGATAGTCTGAGAGCAGGTGTCCTAGGGTCAATCCACCGCGGGCGATAGCAACAATTTCGTCATACGGGGGCCCCTGCGAGAGGATAGCCGCTGCAAGTTTTTGGGTAAGTGCATGATATTCTTTCCAAGAAACAGAAAGATATTGAATTGCCATAGCGTTATAATGGCTCAGACCTTGTTCCTCTGTCAACATCCCTTTATAATAGGAACATGAATCAGCTCGATGCAGCGTCGTCGCCTCACCCATTGAAGTACTCAAGTGTTGCAATATCAGGTCCCCCCGGTGCTGGAAGATCTACCTTACTAAAAAATCTTCGTGAAGTGCTGACACCACTTCAGTGGGAATTTTTTTCAGGTGGGGACTGGTCGCGCCAGTATGCCATAGAAAATGGGAGTCATGACCCAAAAGATCCTACGCATCATTTGGCTACAGACTATGGTGATGATGTGGATCATAAAATAGATGCAGCGATGCGAGAAAAAATCGCAGACCCACATGTTCATATGGCTATAGAGTCTTGGATTGCAGGGTGGAATGCACGGGGCCTCAAACACGTACTGAAAGTGCTTCTCATGTGTGATGATTCTTTACGAATTGATAGGATAGTAAATCGTGATAATGTTTCTGTGGATCAAGCCAAGGTGCATCTGCGTGCGCGAGAGGAGGCAAATCTTTCTAAATGGAAGCGTATGTATGATACACAAGATTTTTGGGACCCTAAACATTATGACCTTGTTATAAATACATATTCTCATAGCCCAAAGGAAACCGTAGATATTTTATTACAAGCACTTGGGTATTTTACTCATACTCCTTAGTTGATGTGCCAATTTATATGATCCCAACACGAGAACAAGTTATGCGATTGTGGGATAAATATTCGTTACCAGAGTCGAAAAAAATACATGTTCAACTTGTTGAGAGAGTTGCTTTGTTTTTGGCAAGCCGTGTTATAAAAGTCACAGGAAATTCAATAAATATTCCACTTTTGTCGGCAGCAGCCTTGTTGCATGATATTGATAAATCAATCCCAAAAGCTAAAGATGAACACCATCCAGATACAGGGGTACGAGTGCTTCGATCTGAAGGGCTAGTCGAAGTTGCAGACCTAATCAAAACACACTCTCTCTCATCTATACTTGATCAAAGTCTTTCACCCAAGAGTTGGGAAGAAAAAATATTATATCTTGCAGACAAAATGGTGAAATATGAAATTTTGGATGTGGACAGGCGATTTAATCTTTGGCGGGGAGAGGAGTTGCCGAAAGACGCCATAGAGGAACTTGCTCGTGCATACCCCAAAGTGAAGTCGCTTGAACGCGATATATGTAGTCTGATAGGGGTTTCGCCGTCTGAAATTGCGGTACTTGCGTGATAGATAAAAACGAGTACAATGATCGATACGCAACTGTTTCGTTATATGAAAAAAAATCTTTTCTCTCTTTTGTTTTTGGTATTAATATCGTTGCTGTTACCACTGATAAGTCGTGCTCCCATTCAAATACACGCGGTTACACAGGCAATTCTGTCTCCTACTGTCGCACAGATTTCACCGGTAGTTACAAATACTGTCACTGTTGAGTACGTGTTACCATATCCAGGAATTCTTCCCACACACCCTTTATATTTTTTCAAAATGATGCGTGATCAGATGGTGGAGGCGCTTATATCTGACCCTGTAAAGCGAGCGGATTTTTATATTACTCAAGCGGATAAAAAATTAAGCATGGCATTGGCACTTTCCGATGCTAAAAAGTCCAAAGAAATGCGGCGAGCGATCGAGGATGCGCTGCTGCTTCGACAAAAAAGCCTGAAGCAACTTGAGGATTTGCATGCTGCAAAGCAGGAGGTTCCTGGGTATATTTCTGATCAGCTATCGAGGTCGCTGGTGAAACATTTAGAAGTTGTAACACAGTTGAAATATGGAAAGAATGAAGTTTTGACAGTTATAAAGCGTAGTTTGAATTTGCAGAGTGGAAAATGATATTTTGTGATCAATAATACGTATTTAGATCGAGATGGTGAGTAGTTTAGTGTGATTGTTTTGGGGTATTTGGATACTTTGCGTATTCATCCTCACAAAACAGCGTTCTGTCTCGAGTCAAATGAACATATTATCTCCGTACTTTTCCCTCAAAAAATTTTCACGAGGCTGACAAATTATTTTGGATGGATTTGATATAGAGATTGCCAGTTGACCTAACTACCACTAGTGTCTTAGGATTTTGATTGGCACCACATATAGTGCTTTTAGGTTTCACGAATGAAATGTCCATACTGCGAACATATTGATACAGAAGTCATAGAAACAAGAGACAGTGAAGACTTGGCGGTGACAAGGCGCAGACGAAGTTGCGCTAAATGTGAAAAACGATTTACGACATACGAGCGGGTAGAAACAGTACCACTGACAGTTATAAAACGAGATAAACGAAGGGAACCATTTGATAGAGACAAATTAAGTCGAGGGATATGGCGAGCAAGCGGAAAAACCACATTGAAAGCAGAAGATATACGGAGAATTGTCGATGAGGTAGAAAGAGAGCTTATAGGGGGAAACAGTACGGAGGCATCGAGTCAGCGGATAGGTGAATTGGTAGCAAAGCGATTAAAAAAATTAGACAAAATTGCATTTATTAGGTTTGCGAGCGTTTTCCGACGCTTCGTAGATTTAGAAGATTTTGAAGGCGAAGTAAAAAAACTTTTAAAGAAAAAATAAAATTATGACATTAACTGGTATTCGACAAACTGTATTTTTGGACCGATATTCTGTAAAGGATAAAGAAGGAAATCCTCTGGAGCAAAAACCAGAGGAGATGTGGCGACGTGTTTCTCATGC
>CAZXHY010000026.1:0-17144 GCA_964639945.1 uncultured Gammaproteobacteria bacterium | reverse complement strand
ATACAAATAATTCCATGAAATAGAAATAACTACACAAATATCACAACGATACGATATGCTATATATCGCTATGGTAGAGATATCGGATGCGCTACAAACACTACGTCATGCAAAAGGTCACAGAAGAATCCAAACATTAAACGCAAAGGTTGACGATGCTCGTCTCAAAATGCTTGAAGACCCAACCACGAAGCTCAGCGACCTTCCAAAACTCCTTGAAATTATGCAAAAAGGTGAAGCGGAAAAAGTCACTATTGCAGAAAATATTCGAGAAACCAGCGACAACTAATGTTAATAATCTTCGTTACTATTTAAACATTCTTTTTATCAAGTTTGTAATATTTATGGCGTGTTCACCTCGAATCATCTCATTTAATTCATTTGCTGTTCGATCAGGAAATGCAGCAGGAGGCGCAGGAAATACTTTACCAGCAATACGCAGTTTTCTGGCTATACTTAAGGACTTTGTTTCACCCGACGCATCAGATGGAAGAACATACGCATGACCAAGATTTCTGTCCCATATAACTTGCGCATTTGGATCTTTTTTCAACGCTTCACGAGCTCCATCTATGCAATCACTCAAATTAACATCATTTCGCCAATCATCTGCTTCACTCATATTAATAAAGTATAACATGGGTATTCACTCTTTAAAAAAAGTAGGATAATTTAGAAAAAATAAATCAATTTATCCAAACTGCAACGGCGCAGACCCTCGTACACGACGTAACACACCACGTTTATCATAGTATGCAGGATATGCGGGTCGCTCAAGTGGAAGTGTAAAACCACGAACTCCTCTTCCAAACCGTACATTTGCACCGAGAACATGGGCAAAGCCTACATCGCGATTATCGCGAGACATAACTGGTGTTTTGTCGTCTTTCATGACGAGCACGAAACCATAGGATCGTTCTGCACCAATAACCATTTGAAAATCTGCCATAAGAAGCTTATTTTACCACCTACCCATGGAAAAGTCGTTTCTCTTCTCTTAGACAACTACTCTACATTTCACAGAAAATCTAAATAGATAAATACATACTATTTTTTCCATCCTTGCATTTTCTAGATCAGTCGATATAATAGCAAAGATTTTGACATGCCCCACCTATTAAAATGGCAAGACAACAACTAGAAGTACAAATAGGCAGATCAAAACACCGAGGAATCGGTTTACGGGCAATTAACGTTATTGCTCACGTACCAGAAGTAGGCCCAGTAGAGATCAAAGCAGACCCCAGACACAAACGTAGATATCTCGTCCCACTCCCAGTCACACAAATATTTATCACTGAACACCCAGCGCTCAGTAAACCCCCACCGATAGATCGCTGGATTAAATTTGATGTAGAAGTAGGAGAAAAAACAGTGTGGGTTGACAGAGCACCTATAAGAGCTGGTTTATCTCATGACGCAGAAACAATTGGAAGTAGGCGCGTAACATTTTCTCTCGCTAAATAAGTTATATTTTTGCCATTAATGCATCAGTAATTGCTCTTACTTCCGCTCCACTAAATGCAGCTTTTTGAATCGTTACTCGTTTTGGATCCTTCAAAAGCTGTAGCAACTCTTTTCGCTCAGTTGGATTTTTAAAATCTGCATAGTTAATCAATTTTGACGGCTGCGAAAGATTTCTGTTAGCAGGAACTACCAATAATTGAGAAAATTCTGGTGCAATAGTCAGTATAGGCGCTTCTCCTGCTAATTTTTTAGCCTTTGCCACTTCTACCAACCCAAATGCCTCGGGTGTTTCGAGAGAATTTACCACCGTAACGAGCGCACGCACCCCACGAGCAAACCCTGTATCGGATAGCTGCGCAAACGCACGACGATTGAGTGTGCCTAGTTTTGCCTCCCCTATGCCCTCCACCACTGTAGAGTCACCAAGTTTGGTCAAAATAAATGCCATATCTGGATTTCTGTAGTAACCCAAAAGCCCACCCAATCCAAACTGATCAGGGTTATGAGCCAAAGCAAGAAGTTCCAGTTCCAAAGGGCTTCGTTGACCAAAAGCGGTATCTGCATTTAACAGCGTCTCAAAAACCTTTCCTCGAAGCACTTTTCCCTCCCCCTCGAGTTGGTTTTCCGATTTTACTTCAGTAGATTTCCCACGAGTAAATTTTTTCTGCTCTTCAGCGTTTGTGGCCAAATGTTCTCGTAAATCTTGTACAAGTGTATCCCAGTGCATCATCTCAAAGACTCGTGCTTGCCTTGCGCGATTTGGAATATACCCAACCTCGGGCAGCGTCGCAAGCAATACACCCCATATTTCTTTCTGTATCGGGTGGACATGCTCGGATTCCTTCTTTCGAGGCTCAAATATACCCCATGATCCATCTTTCAAAGATGGTATAGTTTGATACTCTTGTGGATATCGTGATAAAACTTCTAATTTGGCCGTCATAACAACCCATAGTATACAGCATTACGAAATAAATCGAAATGTTTATTATATAGCTATAGGTCTTATTTATATGATATACTCTACTTCAAATTATGGCTGCAGAACTCATACGCTTCATCAGACGAAAAACAGACTCTCAATCGGCAAAAATTGAAGATATTCTGAGTGGTATTTCTACAGGCAGCGATATACCACTCGATCACATCGCAACAGCTGCTGGTGCATCTGTGCGGATGGTAGAGCGCATAGCTAAACAGACAGCTAATCTTAGTATCGTGGACGGTCGTATTCATAAAGATGGAAAATCAGTTCGAACAAATCCAGCTGCCCTCCGTCGTGGAGCGTTTGGAGATAAACCACATGATATCCACCACCAACCGCCAAGACACCGATCAAGAAAGTCCAAAACGATACTAGAAACTAGTGGTAAATCTACAAACCAATAGAAGAATCTATGGCAAAAAAGGAATCGAGACAAAGAACAAAAGACACATATCTTTCTGCAGTCGAACATCGGCCTCGCGTCGTCACTGATCTTCTCAAGGCACGCACCGCTATATCTGAACTTGCAGGATTTCGGGAAGGAAAAATTACACCAAAGCAACGACCGGTCTTTAAAAGGAACATCCAAAAAGTAGGCGTCATAGATGATGAGTATAATGGCGGTGAAGAATTTGGTGTCGTTGTCGTCCGTGGATCAATCCGATCACTAGCAAGAAAATATAATATGAGACGTGAAGACACAATAGCAGCACTTCATCAGGCCCACGCATTTATACTACCCAGACACGACGACTTTTATCTCATGCCCACGATACAACCAGTAGCAGGAGAATAACCCACCCCCTCTTCCTGCTTGCAATTCTTTATTGACGGAGTCTACCATTACAGTATGTTGTATTTCGCCGAACTCGCAGGCAAACGTGTGGTCGCCGCAGATGGAAAAACAGTCGGTCACCTGACTGATCTTGTTTTCTTGGCATCGGGACAACCACTCGTCACCAAACTTCACGTCACAACCTCCAAAGGAATCATAACTATTCCGATGACCAGTGTTACGTTATTTAACGGTGCCATAAAACTCGCAGCGGGCTTTGAGACAACCCAACCTGTCGATAACGAACTCTCTCTTCGTAAACATCTCCTAGATCAACAAATCATTGATTTGAAGGGAAACAAAGTCGTACGAGTAAACGACGTAGCCATCCAAGAAAAACCATATATGGTAATCGCTGGCGTAGACGTGGGCGTCCTTGGGATCGCCCGATGGTTTAAACTCGAAAGACTCGTAAACAAAAGCTTTGCTCTAATCGGAAAAACTATCACATCAAGCTTTCTCCCATGGGACACCATCCAGCCGGTCGAACTTTCACGAGGCAAGGTGGTACTCAAACAGGAAGAAACCAAACTTACCCATCTAGCCCCAGAAGACCTCGCTGACCATTTGGAACGATTGTCCATAAAAAACCTTACAAAAATACTGGACATTTTGCCTACCGAATACGAAGCCGAGGTTATCCAAAATCTGAATGTTTCACGCCAGAGAGCACTATTTCGTATCCTAAAACCAGATCATGCTGCATCTATATTATCCAAAGTAGATCCTGATGAGGCGGTAGACATATTACTCACCCTCACCCCCAAGCGTCGTGAGGCCATAAGCGGATTCATCACCGATGAAGCAAAAGTGTCCATCGATTACCTTATGTCTTTATCTCGAACCGATATCGGAAGTCTTGCTACCAACGAATACCTCTGGGCAGACCCAGAAGAAACGGCAAGCAAGGTCAAATCGCGAATCAAGCGCTCTCCGGGATTAGACGCAGTAAGCTATGTGTATGTCATAAACAAACGACAAGAACTCACAGGGGTATTTAATCTCTACGAATTATTTTTACAGGATAATGACGCAGCAGTCTATAAATTTATGAACCCCACGATTGTTGTGGTATACCTCACTACCCCAGTCGAAATAGCGATAAAGAAAATGATTAAATATAAAATAAATGCACTTCCAATCGTTAACGATAAACAAAACGTGCTCGGTGTGGTAAATCTCGACGATCTAGTCGAAACTATGCAGCATAAACTTAGTTGACAAAGTGACAAAGTGACAAAGTGACAAAGTGACAAAGTGACAAAGATGAGTCTAAAATTAATTGGTAAATTTGTTAATTGGTCAATTTGTTAATTGGTTAGACGTTATCTCGCTATGTGGCAATACATTACATACAAATGGAAACGAATTTTTATCATCTTGGCCATCATGGGTCCGGGGCTTATCACCGCGTTTGCCGACAATGATGCATCTGGCGTATCGGTATATTCTGTCGCAGCCGCACAATTTGGCTATCTTATACTCATCATTACTATCCCCATGACACTCCTTCTTGCTGTAACACAAGAAATTGGCGCGAGACTCGCTATCGTGGCAGAAAAAGGCCTCGCAGACCTCATCCGCGAACGATACGGAGTACGAACCGCCATCTGGATGTTCGTATTCTTATTTATCGTAAATATGGTAGTCGTCATCATGGATATCAGTGGTATCAAATCAGCACTCATGCTATTTGGACTTAATCCATATGTGTTTGTGCCTATCATCGTAGGATTCCTTGCTCTATTTGTCGTGGCTATGAACTATAAAACTACGGAGCGATTTTTTCTCATTCTTATCGGCTTTTACGTCATGTATATCGTATCTGCTATCCTTGCTAAACCCGACTGGGGTACGGCATTCAAATCACTCGTCATACCCCATGGAACCATAACACCAACATTTCTCTATACCGCAATCGCCGTCCTTGGTACCACAGTCACCGCTTGGGGACAATTTTTTATAAACTCATACGTGAAAGATAAACATGTCACCGTAGACAACATCAAATACAACCGCTGGGAAATCTATCTGGGAGCATTCTTAACCGACGCATTTTCATTCTTTATGATGGTGGCGGTCATCGGTACACTCTATGTCAATCGCGTCCCAATCACTGATGCAGCGCAGGCTGCCATGGCAATCCGCCCATTTGCAGGAGATCTCGCTGGTATTTTATTCGGATTAGGGCTACTGGTTGCCGGAATGCTTGGCTGCATCATCGTTCCACTCTCTACCGCTTACGCGTTCTCTGAGTTTTTTGGTTATTCTGGCAGTTTGGATGAAGATTTTCGTAAAAGTAAACTCATGTATACCATCTTTTTTATCCAACTCATCATCGGCACACTCGTCGTCATGCTTCCGCAGGTGTCACTTTTTACGATTACGGTCATCGGAAACTTTATAAACGGGGCAATTTTACCGGTAATATTTTATTTCCTCTACCAATTCGCGAACAACGAAGCCATCATGGGTGAACATAGGAATAACCGCCTACAAAACTGGATGCTTGTGGGTAGCGGTGTACTCATATCTCTAGGTTCTATAGCGGGCGTTGTGGGGCAACTGGCAGGCTGGTAAACCATATTCCTATAACATCTTTATCACTTCACCTATCGACTTCTGAACTGCTTGCGTCTGCGTCGTATCATCTGGATGCTTGTGTCCATACCACAAGCCATAATTTCCCAAAAATTCAGACACCACACTCACATCATGATGCTTGAGTCGCTTTCGCATGTCACAAGCAGAAAGTGCAGCAAGCAATCTATCTTTATTTTGTGTATCTCGCACGCTACTGTACAAATACTGTGCTACTTCATATTCGCGGGCAAATGGACCAGAAATTTCTATATCAAAATCCACATGATGGATCCTTGCACCGCGACCAACTAAAATATTTTTCAGCCAACGATCTCCATACACAACGTTTCTAGTTGGTGCATGTGCTGCAGTAATATCGCTTAGCACAGGGCGCATCGCGTGTAGCAAGGCTCGCTCATTTTTTACCGCGTTTACATGCGTCTTCATATCAGAACCTGCTATCAACGGCATCACCAAATCTCCATCGATAACACCAACAAACGGCACGACTCGTAAACGCGCTTTCCGAGCGTTTGCTACAAAGTGTAATTGCTCTCGAGGAGAACGGAGTCTATATGCACCAGCTTTTTTTAAAAACCCATTAGAGGAATATTCTTCGTGTAAATTCTCCAACACCTCAGATGGATCATCGTTTCTACCTCGAGAGAGATATTTTCTTCCTCTTTTGTCTGCCCACACTTGAATTCGGTTCAGAAAACCTTGATTCACTGACATATCCACGGGGTGTAATGTTTCGGAAAGTTTCATAAAAGGGGGAAATTATGTAAGCCTACCGTGCTTCACCATTTCTCGGAAAAATGGCTGCATATCTATGTGTGAAGCGACTATACCCTCATCACGCAGCACTTCTGTTTCACGCTCTAGCGCAGTCTGCAATCCAAGATTATATGCTCTCAAATGATCTGTTACCTTAAATGGTGTTTGTCCGTGCGGCTTACTTAAATCAAAGTGTCCTCTATGATGCTTGGCGATAGCCGATCCTTCTTTGCTTTGTCCGAAGTCATTGGCTGCCTTGTACAATCGAACCAATGCACGAAACGCTCCTTCATTTTCGGTTTGCGAAAAACTCCGATCGAGCGATTGAACTATCGGTGCATGGAGAAAAACTGAGCGCGGAGTTGTGTGGACATTAAAGCGAGCTATAGAAGGCTCACGAAACCCGATTGCTTGACCAAACACAAGGGCCGCTCGAATCGTTTCCCCCACTATTCCTGACCATGTTTTGTGCATGGCTTCAGGATCGACGACCATATGCGTACCTTCTACGTTTAATGCATACGCATTCGTCTTTAACGGTCGCTTATGGTGATGCACAAAGTGCTTTAGCATATCCCTCGTGCTTTCATGGTGCTTTGCACTCTGTGATGCGCCAACAAGTGGAATATTAAATGGCATATGCATCTTCGTCATCACTTCTTCTGCCTTCTCTCGTTGTTGATCAGAAAATCGACTACGCACCAATTGTCCCCATGTAGCTCTACCGTCCAATATGGGTCGCAACACAGCAAGCCCGACAGCTGCGTCTATAGCAGTAGGGATCAGAGCGAATTTTTTATTAGCCTGAATATAGGCAGCAAACCAATCCGCGCGGACTGGCTCATGGGTTATTTTTCTTCGTGATGACTCCTGTTTTTCTACCATAATCACTACAACTCAATAAATGAACGCAGAACTTTATATTATAGGTTATTTTTATACCCTAAACAACCTCGAAGACACATTTAGACCCTTGACGGACATATTTTCACACAGTATTCTCAATTTTCCGGCTGTGTAATATACATTACACAAAATTAGGAGGTGATTTCAAATTATGCCAGTTCAAAAAGAACGAAAAACAAAAAAGGAAACACCAAAAAGAGGAGAACGACCAGTACGAAAATTATTTGGTATCATACCCTTAGATGGTAGCTTTAATATATTTGGACATCATACACGAGGAGAGTATCCAGAAAGTAAAGAAAAACTTGAGGAGTTGTCAAAAAACGCAGTACAACCTAAAAAAAAGTAAGCAATCTGCAAATAAACGAACTACCGAATGTGAAATTGGTGGTTCGTTTTTTTGTAATTTTGACAACAAGATAAATAATGATATAATATCTATTCTAAAGTTATAGTTTGTATACTTAAATACATATGGCAAACGAATTACTACCAACTCGTGGACAACTAGCATATCAAGCTCAACTCAGACAGAGACGAGCGTTTGCTCGTGCGCAAAACGGCGGCAGAAGTGATCGATTTGCTCATGAAATTATCCCAGATATGAGCATGTCAACTCACAGCAAATTCAAGGCTGCACTTGCTGCTGAAGCTATAAAACAAGCTCAAAGGGGAGATCCAAGCAATTTGGTAAAAGGCCTCGTTACCACATTTAATTCTTTTACCTAAAAGGTAACGCTTCATTTCTTACTCTGAGCCCTCTGTGACATACGATATTCCATCTGTATACTATTTCGTTGTACAACTCGCAACCGTCTTCCAAAATACTCACGCGACAACCCCATCACAATTCTACTTTTGGGTAGAATAATAGTCTCCATTTCATGCTGATAGGACCTGCCATCTGTTGCCGTACCTGCATATACCACTGCGTGTGACCATATTCGTATATATTCATAAAGCCTAGCCAATAACTCCGCTGAAGAAAATTTACCTGAACGTATATCAGAATCTACTGCTTCTGCAGCCTGTTGCCGCGCGATCGTTGCTCGATCTTTTTCTATCATAGAAGCGAGAGGGGAAATGAAGGGCATGTACACTATAAAACTATGCCCATAACCACAACAATGCGCCAAATCGGCATATACAATATGAGTGCGCTACATTACATTCAGTCCTTGATTGCGCAAATACATACATGTACATTGCTTGTGTATGGTAGAAAAGAAAATTCAGATTGTCGGTTGGTGGGTCCGCTGCCCAATCTACCCACGACAACGAGTTAAATATACTATTACCCAAATCGGAACCACAGTCACTTGTGATGCAGCGGCAGATGTCGCTCGCGGGATACTCTGCAAACAATCACCTGCTCGCGACGTAAAGCTATGTCGGCTCGATGGCTTCACCATTCACAGATATCCAATAAGCACAAAGCCAAAGTAATAACGTAACAGATTTACTTATTTCTCGCCCAGTTTCTTCGCTGACTTGTAGAACCCTCTGTGGACTGATACCCAAACTGCGCAGGAGCGAGATGATGCCTTTCTTCTGCTTGATGATCCTTCCATCTGCCGAGATAAAACCAATTCTGACTTCGTTGACGTCGGCGCTCACGCACTATTTGTTTCGTGCGCTTTGGTTCTTCGTCTGTTTTTTCTTCGAGCGTTATACCTATATCCCACCTGATGTCTTCCATGTCGGAATTATAGTACATTACCCAATTCAAGCAAGCCTGAGTTGATATACAAATAGCAGATTTGCTATACTCTGGCTCTTATGACCCTTCGCCAAGTCACACGAAACGTTCGAGGAAAAGTAGAGTCAGCTGGGCATACCACTGTCGAAGATGACACGCTCGCTGCGTGGTTGCAAGATAAATTCCATCTCGCCTATGTCATAGCCACAGAAATTACCAACAAGAAAGGTACGCAGAGAGGCAGATCTATCCTATATCTCCATGGCGACCTAACAGCCACAAACTTACGTGGTGGTGCCAAACTTCACCCGCCAACCGAAGTACATCGCGTGCCACATGTGATCTTGCCTAGACGAAACGCTCAAGCAGAAATCGTATTTACACTTCCTGACAATCGCCGTCGCGTAGTCACCTTTAGACAAGTTCAACCTACAAAACTTCGATAACGACCGTATTCAAACACAAAAATTTCTACTACATCCGCTCAACAGTTTCGATGCCGAGCAACCCAAGGCCATTTTGAAGCACCTGCGCAGTGGCTGCTGTCAATACCAATCGAAAATCTTTGGACTCGCCTTCTAAAATTTGATGCTTGGCATAAAATACATTAAACAACTGTGCTAAATCAAATAAATAGGTACACAATACATTTGGTGTAAGATCCGCAGCTGCCACCTCTACCATTTCTGGATAAAATGTGATGAGTCGTGCGATAGATTTTTCTTCTTGATTGAAGGGGGCATTTACTCCTCTTAGCTCCTGTACTGCTCTCTCAGACTTACGTAATACAGACTGACAACGAGCGTAGGTATAGAGAAGATATGGTCCAGAATCGCCTTCAAATGACACAGAGGTATTTATATCAAACGCTACATCAGAAGGCAGAGACACACGAAGTAAACTATATTTCACTGCAGCTACAGCCGCCCTCTCTGCAATATTCTCTCGCTCATCTTTGGAATATTCTGATATGCTTTTATCTAATAAAGTATAGACTGATTCCTTTACCTCATCAAGCAATCCTTCCCCAGTCAAAACTACTCCACTACGACTACTCATCTTGCCTCCATCAGATTTACGCACCATACCATGCCCCATATGCCTCGTTTTCACCGCAAGCTCTGGAGAAATTTCTGAAAGCGCTGCAAGAAGCACTTTGAAGTATTCATTTATCTCATTTCCCGTTACGATTATAGACCGATCATACGCCCATTCTGATTGTTTGGTAGGAGCCAAACCCAACTCCTTGGCTTCGTATGTGGGAAGACCGAGTTTGTTGATAAATACTCGAGTATGAAGCCCTTTTTTCTCTCCGCGATAGATAATCGCGCCATCGCTTTGCTCAAATACACCGTCTGCTACATGGTCGCGCACAAGCCGTGCCCCAAGCTCCCCTACGAAACTTTCAAAATAATACCCCTCAAATACCGTCCCTAGCCTCCTATAGATCGTTTCGAAATATTCTAGACTCCAAGATCTGCCTCTTATGTATAGGGCAGATATTTTTTGAAGCTCAGCTTCGTCTACAGTTGCGTCGGTTCTGTAGTCGATACTCGGTGATATACCTTTTTCTTTTACCCACATAGCTTGCGCTGCGATAAATCCTAGTCGATTTAGCGCTTTCATGGACTCGGCTGCTTGTGGATCCTCTTCGAATAAACGCGCGCCCACGACATATGCTTCGCCCATAAATTTTGCCCTATCGGCAAGCGGCTGAGTCGCCATGGATTCCAATTTTTTTTCTATATCAGGAATCTGAAGAAGTCCAAAAAGCGCTTTGGCCACGTGCATTCCCACATCGCCTTGATAGCATACACGGCGCACTGTATGGCCCTGACTCTCAAGCAGTCGGCTCACCGATTCCCCTACGCTATTGCTATACAAATGCCCGATATGAAACTCTTTAAATGGATTTGGGTCAGTGAATTCTACGACCACTCTCTGTGCAACCTCTAAATGGCCCGTTCCATAAGCCTTTCCGTGTTTTAGCACTCCATACAATTGAGCGCTAAGCTTAGATTCGGTCATATAGAAGTTTATAAACCCCGGAGCAACTACTTCTATGCGGTCTATATCCTGTAACAATGCATTTCCCGCAAGAAATTCGGCATTCATTTGATCCACTTTAGATGTATTATGATCAGAGTATTTATGGCTAGATGAATTTTTTAGATTTTCTAGCTCTACTTTAACCTGTAGTGCTATATCCATTGGAGATTTTTTTAACTGTTTCGAAAGTCTCATGGCAATATTTGTCGTGTAATCTCCATGTCGAAAATCCGCAGAAATAGAAACCTCGGGGGTCACATCCGTAACACCAATCTCACCCAGAACATGCAGTACCAATCTTTGGAGTGAATATTTCATATTTTTTTTACCGACATTGTCAGCGCAAGAATTGCCTTCTGTACATGCATACGATTCTCTGCCTGATCATACACTACTGATTGCGGACCATCAATTACCTCATCGGTCACCTCTATGCCACGATCTGCCGGTAGACAATGCATATATATCGCGTCTTTTTTGGCTAAACGCATCATGGCTGCATCACAAATCCAATGCTTATACTTAGCGACCAGCTTCGTACACTCTTTTGGGTCACTCGTTACCACAAGCGGTCCCCAACTTTTGGGATAGACCACATCTGCATCGGCAAATGCATCCTCCATACTATGAGCAACTGTAATCGATCCACCTGCTGTTTTAGCATTTTCCTGTGCCTGCTTCATGATTTCTGGCATGAGTATAAACTCTTTAGGATGTGCGAGTGTTATATCTGCGCCAAACTTGGTCAGAAGCAATAAAAAAGACTGCGGCACTGAAATCGGCTTGGTATAGCTACTCGCATACGCCCATGACATCACGATCTTCTTCCGTTTTACCGTCTTTTTTTTCTCCAGAATTGTAAATAAATCTGCCATAGCCTGAAACGGATGATATATATCACATTGCATATTAAATACCGGTGAAGTTGAATATTTGGCTACCTCACGAATGTATTTGTTCCCCTCTCCCCAATCACAATGACGTATCGCTATACCATGCCCATAAGAAGAAAAAATTTTTCCGATTTCTTTTGGAGTGTCACCGTGAGCTATCTGAAGCTTATCAGGTGTCAAATCATGACTATTACCACCGAGATGATCCATAGCCGCTTCAAAACTGGTTCTCGTACGAGTTGAGCTAAAAAAGAATAGTAAGTAGAGTGTTTGATGCAATAAATATGGCGTAGGAGTACGTAGACGAAATTTCTTTTTTAGCTTTACCGCACAGTCCAATGCCATTTGCAATTCATCTTTTGACCAATCCTGTTCTGATATAAAGTCCCGACCAAATAATGTAGACTTCATTTCATACCTCCTCTATATAAAAATACCAATAATGCTTTTTGCGCGTGTAACCTATTCTCTGCCTGCTGATAAACCACCGATTGTGAACTATCATAAACTTCTTTGGTCACTTCGTTCCCAAGATATGCCGGCATATCATGCATAAAAATTGCATTAGGTTTAGCCAGCCGCATAAGCTTTCTGTCCACTTGATACGCACGAAACGCTTTCAAGCGGAGAGATTTACTCGTTTCGTCACCCATACTCACCCATGTATCGGTGTATACCACGTCAGCATCACGCACTGCGTCGTTCGGATTGCGCGTTTGAGCAATACTTCCGCCATTTTTTGTAGCCAAAATAACCGCACGACTGACCACGTCTTCACTCATGGTGTAACCTTTCGGACTTGCCGCCACAAAATGCATACCAAGCATGCCACAAGCTAAAGCCAACGAATGAGTTACATTATTTTCTCCGTCACCAATAAAGGCAATCTTTATGTGCTTAAATGATCTCTTTTGTTCTAGTATGGTAAGTAAATCTGCTAATATTTGACATGGATGTTCGAGGTCGGACAATCCATTTATCACGGGTATAGTTGCGCACAACGCAAGCTCTTGTACAGTTTTATGAGCAAACACCCGTGCCATAATGACATCACCCATACTCGACAACACTTTTGCTGCATGCTCGACCGGCTCACGTTTGCCCAGTCCTATATGTTCTGGCCCAAAATACAATGCATGCCCGCCCAGCTGTGTCATGCCGATTTCAAAGGAAGCATGCGTACGCAAACTAGGCTTTTCAAACATCATAATAAGTGTCTTACGAGACAGTACAGGAGAATTTTTCCCCGTTTTTTTAAACTCTGCCTTCATTTTTTTGGCAGAAGAAAGAACCCCAAGCAATTCTTGGATCGTTAGGTCTGTTATCGAAATAAAATCACGTACTTTAGGCATATTTATTTTGTATTCTATACCGTTTATACACACATTGAAACGTACAATTGTCATCAGGCAGATTCTAGAAATCTGCCTTCCGACATAATCCAAACACTACGCCTTTCCCAATTGATTGGCGAGCCTCATCTGTAGCGTATACACCTCTATAAACCCCGCGCTGGCATTCACGTTATACGCATACCCGCCACTCGTCGTAAACGATGCATGATGCATAGCAAACGGCGACTGCATAGCGACAACAGTAGCCTGACCTTTATACAATTTCAGCGTAACCTCTCCCTCTACGTTTTCATTTACCTTGTCATTAAAGGCATTTATCGCATGCATAACAGGATCAAACCATTTCGCACCATAACAAAGATATGCCCATTTGATATCTAATTGGTTTTTCAACTCATTCAGTTCGCGAGTACTCACATACTGCTCAAGTGCTTTATGTGCAGAAATTATGACGTGCGCTGCAGGAAGCTCGTATACACCACGATCTTTGAGCCCGATAAGACGATCTTCTACCAGATGTACAACTCCCACACCATGCGCTCCCGCGATTTTGTTAAGCGTGATAATAAGTGTGGCAAGTTTCATACTGGCACCATTAAGTTTTATGGGTAGACCCTTTTTGAACTCAAGCGTCACAAGTTCTTCTTTGTCTGGCGCATTTTTGGCCAACGTATAGGTAGTCAAAAACTTTTCTACTTTGGGAATATACTGTGGATCTTCTATTTCTCCACCTTCCCACGTCATGCCCCACATATTGTCGTCCACGCTATATGGAAAATCCAAACTCGCAGGAACTGGAATACCATGCTTTTGCGCATACTTGATCTCTTCATTGCGATCCATATCCCACTCGCGTACTGGAGCGATCACTTTGATACTCGGATTGAGTGCAAGCATGTATCCCTCAAAACGCACTTGATCATTACCTTTTCCTGTGCATCCATGCGCTATCGCATCTGCACCGACCTTGTGGGCCACTTCTACGGCCTTTGCAGCGCATATTGCACGACCTATTGGTGTCGAGAGGTGGTACTCCCCCTGATACGCAGCATTTGCCTGTATACCCTGTGCAATATACATAGTGGCAAACTCATCTTTCACGTCCAAGACAATTGCCTTTTTTGCGCCAAACTTTAACGCCTTCTTCTGGATTGCTAGCAGATCATCTCCTTGCTGCCCCAAATCCATAGTAAGTGTAATCACGTCCACGTGATATGTATCCTGAATCCATTTCAACATCACGCTCGTGTCTAGTCCTCCACTATAAAGAAGGAGCACTGTTTTCACTTGTCCCATTTTTGCTTCGTACGTCGTCACTTTCTGATATGTAGATTTTTGTTTCATAATTTATTCACCTCCCTTCGCCACCTGCAACCTTGGCGAAGGTGGGTCCACTATCCCTTCAACCATTTCCTTTAGCAACTTTTTTGCGACATCTTTCTTTTTTTTCTTTGCGATGAGCCATGCTTTATGCGATACAAGTTTTTTATGCATGCTCTTCAATGATTGTTTCATGCTATGTTTACCTGCACTTCCATACGATTTTGTGAGTGAAATAATCATGTGTGGATTTTGAAAACGCAGCACCTCAATCTCTGTGATTGGCACTTGAATACCCTCATCTGCTAATGCCTGAAGCACTGCTTTATACGTCACATGATCTAGCCCTGCGGAATACATAACAGCTTTTTCAACGATTACTTTTGCTACCCTCATAGGGAGATGATACGTGCTGATCATTTGCTCCATAAGCGTGGGAGCACCGATAAACCCCTTGTTGCACCACGCCTCCATACGGTCTTTATGCACAGTCATAGAAGAAACGACACCACCAAGCACTACAGCCGCGTGCATGCATTCACGCACGAGATCCATAATGATATATTTGCTCCACTGAGAATCGCGGTTATACCCGACAAACAGACCCTTACCCAATGAAAGCAGACTATTAAGCTGCCCTTGTGCATACGCTGCTTTTGCTTTTATAACTTCCAACGTATCCGGATTCTTTTTCTGGGGCATCATAGAGCTACCCGTGCTATAGCTATCTGCGAGAGTAATCATGCCAAACTCAGTAGTGCTAAACATGATGAGCGTCTCGGCTACTATTGAGAGGTGATTCATCAGTGTCACGATACCGAATGCTAAATCCGCTTCTGGTTCCCAACGATTGGTTACACTATCGAGCGAATTATGATCTGCCCCATCAAATCCGAGCAATGTACTGGTCATTTTGCGATCGATGGGCATACTCGTGCCATACGAGACAACATTCCCAAGCGGGCTTAGATTGTGCAACACATACCAATGCTTCAACCTCTCGATATCCCTCACTATCATGGAGGCAAACCCCGCCAACATGTGCCCAAACGTGGTCACCATAGCGTGTTGGTGGTGCGTGTATCCTGATATTGGCACTGATTTATAGGTATCTGCTAATTCTAAAAGTGTGAATGTAAGCCCTAGCATATACTCGATATACACAATGACGTTATCGCGCAGATACATTTTCATATCGGTAAGCACTTGGTCATTACGACTACGAGCTGTATGAAGTTTGCCTGCAACCTCTATGCCTAACTTTTGCGTAAGCCATGACTCTATGTTGGTATGCACATCCTCTTGCAGAGGGCTTAACATAAACACATGACTATCTACTAGCACTTCTAGCTGCCCAAGTGCCATAAGTATGGATGCTCCATCAATTTTGGGAATAATACCTGTATGTACCAACATCACAACATGCGCTTGATTGCACCACACGTCATACGGCAAAAGCTCAATATCAGCCGGTGAGACTCCGGCCACGTCACGGCCAGCAGTAAACGAAAGCACTGTGTCACTCGGCGCTTTACCAAAGGCCGCTCCCCAAAGTGTGTGTGTTTGTTTTGTTTTCATACGTCCTGCATCCTCCTTCGTTCCGCTTTGCGGAACTTTGGCGGGATTTGCGATAGTAAGCTTCGTAAATTCAGCTACTATCGCACAAAAAAATCCGCCGATTCAGAGCCTCACTCCTACGAGTGAAACGCTGAAGCGACGGACTGATCCGTGGTACCACGCTTCTTCAAAAAAGCTTGTTTCGTACGGGATGCCCCATATCGCTACAAAAAATTCCCCGTATAACCTTGACGGAAGAATGCTTTTTTCTTGTATATGTCTCCTACTTGTCCTCCGCGATTGTAATCGGGATTCCTTTCTTCGGAAACCAGCTCCGGTGCTCGACACCATCTGCGCTGCTATTAACTTGTATGTCTACATTACCACACTTTTGTATTTTGTCAAGTGTTTAGACGACATCATACTATCATATAGAAGACCAAACCATATCTAGAGATAATTCATAAAATCCCACATGTATGTACATATACAACCATTACAATTCCAAATTGTTACGCGAGATCCGTAGTCTCGCCTCTTTACATAATGTGCCCATCTCATGCCGTACACTCACGTTTTTTATAAACATCATAAAAGCTTTCACAAAAGAATGTTTGTCCGATTTCAAAATAGATACGTCTATAAAAAAATAAGTCGATAAAATAATATTATTATTTGCCGCATCGTGAATTTTCATACGCGCGAATTTGACGGATGT
>CAZXHY010000025.1:0-17514 GCA_964639945.1 uncultured Gammaproteobacteria bacterium | reverse complement strand
TTTCTATATAAAAACAACCGAATTATATGACTAGGGATAAATCCCGTCATTGTGGCTAAATATACCCAAAAATCTATAAAAAATCTCATAATTGTTCTTTCATTCCTACTTTTTCAAGAAGCGTGATCACATCCTTTGCGGCCTTGTCCCATGTAAACAGTTTGACCCGTTTGACTCCTTCTGCTATTCGCTTCTTTTCTTTTTCGCTACCTTTTTGTGTAAGCGCTAGTGTAATACCTTCTGTTATGCTTTGGGTACTTTTGGGATCTATGTACAATGCAGCGTCTCCCGCGATCTCAGGAAGACTGGATACATCACTTATCACCACTGGACATTTATGCGCCATAGCTTCCAATACAGGTAATCCAAACCCTTCATACAGACTTGGCAATACAAAACATTGGGCACGAGCATACAGTGCTGGCAAATCCTCATCAGGTACAAACTCAAGAAATTTCACTCTACCTTCTACACCGTATCGCTTTGGGGCCGCAAGGATCTCTTCATAAAGCCAGCCTTTTTTTCCGACGATAACCAGATCTATACCAACATCAGAAACATGAGAAAACGACTCTATAAGTTTCGTAAAATTTTTTCTCGGCTGAAGCGTACCTACTGAAAGGATAAATCGAGGGGATATATCATATTTTTTCGTGACATCATCCTTCATAGCGGTTTGTTTACTAGATGTTTCGACAAGTCCCGGATACACAACCTGAACGTTGTTGCTAGCCACATTGTAGGCTTCTATTATAGCACGTTTGCTGTACTGACTTATGGTAATAATAAATAAGGAAACACGCGCAGAATAGGCGGTCCAATGGGTAAGTTTATGCAAATCTTGAGGCCGAAACAGCTCGGGATATAGTAAGTATGATGTGTCCATGATAGCCATGACGCGAGGTATTCGAACAAATCTAGGGACATAATGAGTCGGAGAAAATACCACATCTGCAAATGGTTTATCGCTTCGAAGCGCGATTGGCAATCGAAATATGGTCCAAAAGTTTTTCGGTGAAAGCACGTGGTATTCCCATGCATCACTTGGTTTTGGCATATCGGGTAGCGGCGAGGATGGTAGATACACTCGTACTTTGCTAAATGCAGTCTTACCACCACTTACCGCTGTATAAATCCGCACCAGTAATTCGTAGGCAAATCTCCCGATCCCTACTCTGTCTGCTACATTGGCTTCATATCCGTCTATTGCGAGTATCATATGTTGGTAGTAAATCCGGGATACACAACTCGTAACATTTCACTGGGTAATTGTAAGTAAGTACGTACATCTTCTTTGGTCGCAACAGAGTCGCATAAAAACACGCTGCATTCAGCTTTTGCCCATTTCAGCCTTCTGTTTTGTTCATCGATAATTTGCGGAACAAAACTTTCTGGATGCGTCAAAAAACTCACATCGTGAATAGTTGTAACACCTTTTGCTCGCGAAAGTGGCGGCTGTGTCCAGTCACTACTCCAAAACACATCCACCTCCCCAATAAACACTTCTATAGGTACAATGTGCAACCTATTCCAAAGTATGGCAAGTATCGTCGGGGGAACAGGAACAGAAACCAATGACAGCCGCGGGCTAGTTCCGCCGAGTTCTGTCAGGAATTTAGAAAAAACATATCGCTTTCGAAGAGATGCGCCAAATAACACGTAGTCGTTTTTTGTGTCAGCCGCCAAAATTGCGGAAACCAATTTGCGAACATATTGTGCTACCCCCGTGTTCTGGTGGGCTATCTGGCTTATATCTATTCCTATCTTCATAACTTTGTTATGTGTGTTTTATGCATACCCTTCTGGGTGAGATGTATGCCATTTCCATGCAGACGACACTATGGATCTAATATCAGAAGATTTTGGCTGCCAATGAAACTCTTTCTGGAGTTTAGCGCTATCGGCAACTAGCTCGGCTGGATCACCGCTACGACGAGGCGCATTGGTCACGGTAAAATCTATACCCGAGACCTCTTTTACCACACGAAGCACATCAGAAACACTCACCCCAACCCCTGTCCCTACATTGTATCGATCTGTGACATGACCTTGTGCGAGAGCGTGAAGCGTCACCATGTGTGCATCACAGAGATCGTCTAAGTGGATATAATCACGCACCGCTGTACCGTCATAAGTTTTATAATCTGTGCCATACAAAAACATCTCAGATCGTTTTCCCAGCGCCGTTTGACAGGCCAATGGAATCAAATGGGTTTCCACAGCGTGATCTTCGCCGTTTAGACCATCGCCACTTGCACCCGCGGCATTGAAGTATCGCAGAGAAATAGAGTGTATTCCTGCCAATTTATCATATTGGGCCAGCACTTCCTCAAAACACCACTTTGAAAGTCCGTAAGGCGATACTGGCTCTTTCGGATGGTCTTCTGGAATAGGGCTTACTTTTGGGGTGCCATACACAGCTGCAGTAGAAGAAAATATCAATTTATTCACTCCTGTTTTTTTCATCGCCTCAAGGAGTGCTATCGGTCGAATAACGTTATTTTGCATATATTTGATAGGGTCTTTTACCGATTCTTCAACGCGAAGATACCCAGCGAAATGTATGACCGCATCAATCTTATGCTCAGTGATTATGCGTGTGATAAGAAGCTCATCGCTCACGTTTCCTTCAAAAAATACTGTTCCTTGCGGCAAAGCTGATTTGTGCCCAAATTCCAATGAATCTAATACAACCGGCGTCAAACCGCCAGACGCCAACACTCTCACCATATGACTACCTATATATCCAGCCCCTCCAGTAACGAGCACATTCATGGATATATTGTACCCCACTTGGCACAATATTGAAAAATTAACGGATTTTTTTATGCGTTGGGAGATAAGAAAGCACCAAATATGAGGCTAAATACCCAACCGCGTACCACGTGAGTCGTTCGGCGGTAAAAAAAGTCCACGTGGCAAACAGTGGTATAGATAACGCAAGGCTTATGACTGCCGCAAACACTAGAATTCTAGGCTTTTTACGCCAGAGTATATAGGCCAGTGTGATGAAAAAAATAATATCTTGAGGCTTCATTCCAGATCAAATGCTGCTCGTTTTATAATATGCGATGGTCTGTACTAGTCCTTCAGACACACTGATTTTCGGCTCCCAATTCAAAAGCGTTTTTGCTTTATGAATATCGGGACAACGCTTACTCGGGTCGTCCACAGGTAATGGCGCCTTTTGAATTTCTGAGCTAGAGCCAGTCATTTCCTTTATTTTCTGTGCCAAATCAAGCATGGTAAACTCTTCTGGATTTCCCAAATTTACGACTTCCCCATTTGCTGCATCACTTTCCATAAGGGAAATGATTCCCAACACTAAATCAGATATGAAACAAAACGATCGTGTCTGTGAGCCGTCTCCATATACCAATAGGGGCGCCCCTGACAATGCTTGATTTATGAAATTCGAGACTACCCTACCATCATCTTTTCGCATGCGAGGACCATAGGTGTTAAATATTCTGACGATTCTCGTATCGACACCAAACTTTCGGTGATACAACATGGTCATCATTTCCCCATACCGTTTCCCCTCGTCATAACATGCACGAACTCCATTTGGGTTTACATTTCCCCAGTATGTTTCTTTTTGGGGATGTTCATGTGGGTCTCCGTACACTTCACTGGTCGATGTAAATAAGAATCGAGCACCATATGCTTTTGCGACTTTTAACAATCCTCGGGTACCCACGGTGTTTACGAGCGCTGTCTCTTCTGGATACTTCTGATAATCAGGCACCGAGGCCGGAGAGGCCAAATGATACAAATAATCTATAGGCCCTAGCATGGGAAGTTCGCCCGTCACATCGTAACGTATGAATGTAAAGTTAGGGTTTTTTTTGGCTTCAGAAAGGTTTTCCTCTCGGCCGGTTATAAGATTATCCACAGCAAACACTTTGTACCCACGTCCAAGCAAACTATCTACGAGATTACTTCCGATAAATCCAGCTCCCCCAGTCACCACACATGTTTTTGTATCTGCCATAGGCACATTGTAGCACACTAATTTATCGAACTTTAGGCTCTGAAAATCCGAGGCGCACAAGCGCGTCCCACTGTGGAGCGGGAAGCGCGACCAGCGCGGGATTGTACACATACAAGCAACTTGGTTTATCAGAAGCCAACAACTGTGTATATTGTGATTCTATGTTTTGTGGCAACGAATTGTACGCCGACTGTAATTGGGGACAACTGTAATACACAGCTGGCGGATTATCTGTAAACATAGCAGTTCGTGCTTCTTTGTATGGAGAAACTCCAGCGGCGACAGGTATATACAAACTATATGGATACGCTGAATCCCTATCAGACTCCCAATAGATGACATCATCCCACATATCTAAAAATATTTTTTGACTCGGGGTAGTAAGAATTTTGATAGCAGAAGAATAATGTGAATATTTGGCATACTGACTCTCAAACTCAGTAAGTTTATCTACTTTCTCCCACACAAACGCACTCGGTGCAGCAAACGCCCAAACCACAAAAAGTATAAATCCTGTCAACATGATCGCTTTGTTCCGATGCAGTGAAATCGAATCAACCACAAGTGCGCAAAACATGCACGCCATACCATACCAAGGAAGCATATGAAACGCTTCAAAATACATGGTACCGGGGGGCACTGATCGGATGGCGGCAAACCCTAATATCCCAAACATAATAAGTACTGACATACACTGCTGCACCGTTCGTTTTCCCAAATATATTCCCAGTCCAATAAACACCATTATTCCAATCTCTATCATCCGAAAATACGACTGTTTCCCAGAGATAAATACTGCAAGTGGATACCCAAACGACAACAATATGCTTTGTATGTTCCAGACGGAACTGGCGACTTTTGCATTCACCTCTATCACCTGACGTATGTACTCATGGATTGGTATCACCAGATATGGAGCAATACAGAGAATCAAACTCAAAAATACCGATGTATATACACGGGTGTTTTTTCGCAATGCCCACACAAAAATTCCAAGCACAACAAACGCTGCTGGAATATACGGCTCTCGAGTCCAAAAAACTACTGCGGCAAAAAGTGGAACCAAATACCAATCTGTATTCCATACCCTTTTGCCTTGAAGTACATGCCACACTGCGGCTGTCGTGTATGCGAGTGGATAGACGATAACCGCCTCGCCGATAAACTGGTATCCATACATATAAAACTTCGTTCCTTCGTATAACATGAGAAATAATAAAGCAGGAATCCTAAATCTCAATATCAACACAACTCCCATAACAAGGGCATAGATTGTGATCGCAACTCGATGGTACAAAACGAGACTGTATAAACTAGTTGGATTTGTCACCCACTGGACGACTACGCTTGCTATCGCCATGAGAGGCTGACGATTAAAAAAAACTTCCGTATACAACGACTTCCCAATTGTTAGGAAATGAGCGGCAGTATAATTTATGCATTCGTCCCCGCATCCAAATACACCAAGCCTATTGTATAAACGATACGAAGTGCCCAAAAAGACAATGAGATATATCCCACATAACAACCAAAACATGAAATGTTTTTTCATACGCTGTGTTTACTTCTGGTAACTTTGAAGGCTATTTTGTATCGATGACCCGCACAATCTCTTTATAGAACCTCTCAGACAATTTTCGCTGACTCGCAATCGCGGGATGGACTACATCTTGAAAATCTGAAATTTCCAACCAATCAAACGGATCTATATATGGCACGTCTTGCTCTTGGGCTACGCGCCTAACCACCTCACTATACATCCGTATTTGTGTTGCAGAAAAATCTTGCCTGCGCAACAACCCCATAGCGACGATTGTAGAATTCGGCAAACTTTTTTTCATATCAGAAAGCATATTCGAATAATTTTTCCTAAACGTCTCAAGAGGCACGAGATGTCCTAAATCATTTGTGCCGATAAACACGATAACCACATCAGGGGCGTACGCTACGATATCCGCTTTATACCTATCCATCACAGAATCCCACACGGGATCATGCGACAGAAGAGAACCAAAAATTCCTGCGTTATGCAACCGCATCCCAAGCTTCTCGGCCAAAGCGTACGAATAGTTATCTTTCCCAAATGAGCTTGTTATAGAATCTCCGATGATTGCAAGCGTCTTGGGGAGAGCGACATTGGGTCGAAATATTTTCGCACGTGAACTAACACCGATATGAGTCAGGCCAACCTCGCATACGCTTAGGGTGCTGGCGCAAAAATGCCGTATCATAACATTCCGCACAGTCCCAATGGGTGATGAGTCCATAGGGATCACAAGACGCGCATTGTGTAGCGGGGTCACCATAGTATGAGTTTTTCCGTCCACCACGATATCGATGCCTTGCGCACTAGGTTCAGAGTTAGGACTATTTACTTCGAGAGTTAATGCGTCAGTGTTTTGGACCATAAACCGCATCTGACTGCCTCCGTATCGAGATATATAGCGCAAGGAATTAGATCTTGAATCTTCTATCCGAGTCCATTCGGACGATTTCCAGATGTTGCTATCGGAAATCACATTTGTTTCCTGTGGACCAGCGCGCCAAACAAAAAGCGCGCATATCCCCACACCCAACACGACAAGATAAATTCCGCGCTTTGCAGCTCCAGAATGATGTGGTCGAAGGTAGCCAAAAAGCACGAGCAACAGGATGACTATCCCAGTGACCCAAAATCCAGCACGGAGATATTTTTCATTTTCATAATAAATCTTTAGATCACTGGTCACCGATGAGGACAAGACGAAACTATTTAGCCCATTATTTGTTTTTTGACTTCCAATTATTTTTTCTCCATCCCACATACGCCATGCTGGGTCATACGTTTCCGAAAAAATGAGTGTGATAGGACGCTTGTAGGTAGAAACGGTTACGTTATAATGCGAAGGATTTATACGTCGAGACTCATATACCTCATAGTCAGTATTTGGCAAAATAGAATAGAAGTGACCACTCGGTCGAACAAATTCATACACCGTCATATTCACAAAGTCTTTATATTTCGTCAGGTATGGTAGTTTATCCAAGGCATTCACTACATATGTTCGCAGCTCTGCGTCGTATTTCCGGTCAGTGAGAAAAATCTCATCCGTTGAGTCATGTGGAACTACAACATACTCGACCGCCAAATCTTTCAGTCGTCTTTCAAAACTAGGGTCGGCAAAAGCGTCTACAATTTGCTTGATTTCTGTAGATTTGACCACGTCACGCGCATCTATAATCGGATGATTTTCTGATTGAAAAACGAACCTATGTCGCCAAGGGACGGCAAGAGTACGACTAAACTCACTCTTTGAAGACATCACTTTTTCTAACTCAAAATATTCAGATGGGACAGTCGTTTTTATCAATGTCCCCCTCACCTCACCTCGCAAAATTGGCAAGAGTGTGATCCCCCAAAATACAACAAAGAGAAACGGCACAACCCGCACGTATTGATTGTGTTTTTTTGATAAGTTTTTTATCCACTCTGTCGCTTGCTGCAACGCAAATGGAATTAACACGGTATAGGCAAGCACCGTGAGCAGATAAAATTTCGTAGGATCACGAAAACCATTAAATAACGGCACATGGACAAACATCCATTCATACATGCTTCCAAAAGGAGGTTTGACTCCTTTTGCTAAAAACGCACCCACAAGTCCCAAGATGAAAAAATATCGGATTGTCGCTCGCAGCGAATCGCTTTTGCCAAAGGTCATAAGCGACCCGTAGACGATAATCGGTATCACCAAAAACTCAGGTCTCATAAAGTGTGTGAAGCCAAATATATTCTCTGGCCAATTTGGATGGAGAAGTGACAATGTTTTTGAAAACTCTGCCCAACTCAAATACGCAAGCCACCCCGGATCTCCATACCCCGCAGGCAAGCCAAATGAACGAGCAAAATACGAAGGCACAAGCCAAAAGCTATGAACTGCTGCGACAACCAGTGTCGGCACGATAAATTTCTGTAAGGTCCCCCACCACTTTTCCTTTGGAATAGCCAGTACCCCATAGAGAAATATGGCGCCATACAACAAAAAACTAAATCGCAAATCAAACAGAATAATCAAAACAGAGGATAGGGTAAACAACAATGTTTTTTGGGATACAAAGCTATAGAAAACAAGTGGCACAAATGCGTACGCTATCATAAGACCCATTTGCCCCCCACCTGCGAGCATAAGTATGTAGGTGTTTGTCATGTATACCAACACACCAATTAGTGCCAGCTGTGCATTCTTTAGATATAACCGAACAAACAAATACGATGAAATCGTTCCAACGATAAGGAATGGCCAGTAGTACAAAAGCCGATACGCCCAGTGCCAAGGAATGTGAAGGGTAAACACAAGGAATCGGATACCTATATGAAGGTATGTATCTAGATTTAGGCTTCCTTGGGTTGTCCCTCCCATACCCCCACTAAACACTCCAGACCAAAGATTTGGAAGCCAACCAAAATCTCCTATTCGCTGCGCGTAAAGATAAGAAAAATCAGGAGCGCTTAACAGTGCATTGGTAAACCAATAACGAAATATATACAAAAAAAATATCGCAACAATAACCCAAAGAATGCGAGAAGAAAATAGCTTCATGTTCTGTATCGTATATGCTTGGCTGGATTTCCTGCAACTATCTCATATGATTTTACGTTGCGTGTCACGACAGACCCTGCCCCGATTACTGCTCCTCGCCCAATTGTGACGCCTTTCAAAATACACACGTGTGTTCCTATCCACACATCATCTTCGATGATGACTGGACTTCTCTCAAATCCTTGAAGATGTATTGGGGTTCGCTTTGAAGCAAACGCGTGATTAAAGTCCGTGATAAAGCTATGTGCCGCTATCATCACATTATCCCCAATAGTTATAGATTTTTGTGCAGTGAGAAAACAACTATCATCAATCAATACGTTCTTCCCTATGCGAACGTAGCCATCAAACCCAGCGTCTACTCTTGTGCATATACCAAATCGAGTATATTCTCCCACGACAATATGACTGCTGTAACTTTGAAAAAATTGGTTTCGTCCTCCAAGATAAACAGAGTAATCTAATGCATACCCCCGCATCTGATACCACAGGACAATTACACGCGATCGCAGCAGTCCAATTCCTAACGTGCAAATTCTGACAATCGTTTCGATTAGCCCTTTGCGACGTAATGATTCCAATTGTACTTTCATAAAGCAGATCGCAATCGTTTAATGTTTTCGATACATATGTACCATACACCAAGGTAAAGAAAATTAGATAATTCATCCACAAACACTTCGCGTCCTGATACTGTTCCAAATATCGCGATAATAAATCCAGCGACCACAATACCAGTCAACATCGGCAATTGTATAGAAAACAGTTTTATAGCTATACACACCATCACCAAATGATACAGGAATGGAGTTAACAATAAATTTATATAGGGTATATGCGTATACTGACCAATTATGTACCCCAGTATGATAAACACCTCGAACTCAAAAATATGAGCGACGGCATATTTCCATGCTATAGACGCATACTTAGTTTGAACAGCCATTGCGTATGATTTGCATTGCTTCCAATAGTGCTTCATATCAGTGCTTTCTCCTATGTAAAACAATAAGGATCATGGCCACAAATCCAATACCAAAAGCCGAAACCAACAATCCTTTATAGAATAATGTCTGCGGGTAAAACTCCAATATAAGTTGGTCCGCTGGTTTTTCGGGCAAGTACCAAGCATTTGCGTACCCATATATTTGCATGTGGGTTTTTGTGTCAACGCCATGTGAGTTCCACGAAGTAAGCGTTTTCCAAAATGTGCCAGAGGTATCCCGTCTGCTTAACCGCCACGCAGAATTATAATTCTCATTAAACACCAAAACCATCGGAAACGTAGCCTTGGATAAATCCACGAGATACTTTGTCTGATCTACTCTCGTGTATTTCACTTGTTGCACAGGTGCCTCAAAACCGTCTTGCTCACTTACAATCACGGATGGTTTACGTTCATTTGTCACAGACAATACTTTTTCCATAGGAACTTCTACATCACCTTTTGGTACGCAGAGGTATATCGCTGCCCCAGTGTCTCCATCTGTTCCTGAAAAATATAAATGCTGAGTAAGCAGGCTTTCCCTATCAAAATTAAAAGCAAAATGTGGGAGCATAGGAGAATCAGAGCTCTTATTTTCTGGTTGATTATTTTTTTGCCTCCGTAGAAAAATTTGAGCATTGGTTGATAACGAGCGCACATCTGTCAAATCTAGAATATATCGATTCTGCCAAGAAAATCCTGATATCCCTGCAGACTGACACGATCGTACAATTCCATCTATAGTGACTATCGCTGATTCTTTTTTCGAAAACAAAGATTGTGCGGGTGGAAACTCCACGTATATAACGTCATTTTGCTTGAGCGTATATGTACCCAAATCTACTCTACCATTGTAAACCGTTTGCGCCACGTCTCGAGTTATATCTCCAACACGAACACGCGTCGGAAGAAGTGGCTTAGTGAGCGCGTCATGTGGAAGAGCACTTACGTCCATAAAAACTATGCCGTTTTGTATGTTCTTCGAAACTCGATACGACATAGTGTTTGCAAATGGTGATATATATTCTTCAATAAAAAGACGCACGGTATCCAAAATATTTTCTACTGGCTTGAGAGTGTTCTGGGCAATTGCCCCATGAGATTGAATTATTTTACGTATATATACCTGCTCAGCTTTTACATAAGAATACACTTTTGAGACTGTCTCACTACTTGCATTAGTATCTCCATCATCTGTCATTTCTCCGAATATGCTCTTCCATAATGAGGCAACTTCGCCTACTGTCTTATCTGTCACCCCACCCACGCGGCCCTGCTGTATCAGACTTTGCACCTCTGCCAATCGTTTCAAGGTAAAACCCAAACTATCAGAGATGCCCGACCTGCGCGCTTGGGGTGTAGCATTGACCGCACGAGCTTCCCTCCATCGCTTTATCGGATAAAATATGGACCCCGGCAAGACATTGGTGTACTGGGGTAAAATCTCTGGCGGCACATCACGAAATGCGCAAGACATACACGGAAAAGCAACAATTCGATTTTGTATAGGCAACGTATCAAACTCAGGGTTCCGAGTAGATTTTCCTATTATTTCCTGAAGCATAAAATTATTAGAATTCACAAGGAGAGGCGCAATCACATCTGTCGGCCCTCCCTCGAGTGCAGTAATAGACGGCAAAGCAAATATCTTTCGCTTTTCATAGAAAGAGTTTTGATACACGCTCCACTCGCCCTCTTGCCATACACGTGGAAATCGCTCATTTCCAAGCGACTGCGCGTATACATTCGGTGACTCAGATGGCATATCATCGCTCGTATATGAAATATCGCGAGCCAAAAGCACATGGCGAATACCAAACAGATGCACTATCTTATCTGTCAATGCACCGTTACTGGCAAGATCTTCAGCCAACCTCGTAAATAATGTAAACTGACTCTCATTGAGATAATAAGAATGTTGAACAAACGATTTAGGTGTAATGAGGTTGAACGGGCTATACAAGCTAAAATAATTCCAATTAAACAACGCGGCTTTCCATGTAGTATTAAATCGAGGCAACACCAATGTCCTTCCTTCATCATCAAAATGACTAGCTGACCATCGATCAAATGACTCCACATAAGCGGGTACGCTAATCAATGTCGAAAGTGATTTTGTGTAAAAGAAAAATCCTCTCCCAAAGTACGGGTAATGATACAAAAGAATAATCAAACATACCCCAGCAATACTTCCAGCTTGTATCCATCCCTTAATCTTTGAATTCTGGATGCGCAAGATATGCTTGGTCGAAATAAGATAATTTATCGAGTAGGAAATTAATATAGCAAAAGCGACGAGTAACGCAGGAATAAATTTATACTGTGCTGATCGAAACACGACAAACCCCGGCACATAGAGAATAAAAAGTGAATATAACCATCCTGTGGGAGGATGAGAACCCGCGGCAAAAAAAATGCCCAACAACGATAACAAGGTAAAATAATACACTAGTTTTTTCTGCCCTGTAGTTTTAGAAATTAAAACGGAAAAAAACGCTAGCGGTGCAAACATCATGCTAATGATGATAAATGGAGCTTTCATCAAAATCTGATTCGCATATGTATGGTATGGGTTATTGTACCAATCTGGGAATCCTTGAAGTCGGAAAAGGTGTGCAATACTTGTATGTATGCTTACAGAATCAGTCCATTTCAATACCACCGCTTTTCCACCCACTGCGGCAAGCGTACTGTAGTAGGTAGTTATAACGTAGTATCCAAACGGTAATATCCAGTACGCATTCAACAACAAACTAAACACAAACGTGATTCCGATAAATTTTACTATTTGAATAATCAATTCTTTTCGCCGTGCGGTTTGCTCTATTGCCACGAAATATACGCAAGCCAATACAACTGCGAGCAGTAACCCACCAAAAAGGGGAATACTCAATCCCCCACCTCCATTAAATATAAATAACAATATTGCTAAATACACACCAGATCGCACATATGGAAACTTTCCTCTACACACGCCTAAAACCATCATGATGGTCAACGGAAGCACTGTATATGCAGAAAACGTTGTTGCGGCAGCATAACGCCACAAAGCGAGCAAGTAATAATTAAACACATAAAGAACCGCAGCCAAAAGCGGGAACCAGCGATAGGGAATATCATCTTTCAAGGATTTTGCCAGACTGTACATGGCAATCTGCATGATGAAAAACCAAAAAATAAATACCACATTCTCCGAATCTGCGACAGACAGTCCGGCCATTTTCGCGGCTGCTTGGATAGAAAGAATAGGGATCACACTTATGCTGGTAGTGTTATCAACACCAAAACTATCCTGACTATTCCAAGTAAAAAATCTATTTTTATATGCCTCTAGCACATTTATAGGGTAGCCAGAATCATGTCCAGTCAAAATCTGACCATTGGGAATCCACAACAACGGAATAAGCGAAAGCACAGCCATGATGCATAAATCAAATAAAATAGTCCGAGGCAAAAAACGATGCATTATGAAAGACTGTATTCGATTCATACTATTTGTCATCGTTTCCTTTACGCATTTGATCGAATGCTTGAGTAAATTGATGTTCCCACGTATTTGTTCTCGCTATCTTTATCGCACATCGCCGCATATTCACAAAAACGCGCGGATTATTTAATATAAAAAGTATTGCCTTCGCAAAACTTTTTTCATCATCATCGGTTACGATAGCCGCGCCTTTTGCTTCCACGTCTTTAGCAATTGGTGGCACTCGGGAGCTTACAATAGGTAACCCTGAAGCACAATACGCACGAATTTTTCCTGCATCCCCGTAGAATCTCGGTGAACCAGTTGTAGCACGGTACGGAGCAACAGCCACAGCGCACACTCGCATGATTGCAGACATTTGCGCAGCGCTTGGGACAAAACCATGGAAAATAACAGATGACTCCTGATGATAATCACGTATTATCGGCAAAAGCCATGCAGACGATGCGGGAGTTCCTCCTATAATATGAAGCGTCGCATCTGTAAATTTTTTCCGAATTATCGCCAAAGCGCGGATAGCGACATCAGGTCCATTTTCAGGTCCCAATGTACCCATAAACACAAGTGCATGAGGATCGATGCGTGAGATTGTATTCTGTTTAATTTGTTCGGGAAACAAACCATTGGCTACATGTATCACTGGGGCTGACGCATGAAGATGAAGTCCTGCCTGAATTCTCGCGGGATGAATTGCCCGCGATACATCCCAAATATAATCTGCGTGTTTGGCGCTATACCGATCAAGCCATAAATATAATTGGTTAAACCACCAGTGCTTGTATCGCATGGGTGAATAGTCTGAAACGTAATAGATCACCTGTTTTACCAGTCCAAATCTACGCAATAAAACACCAACACATGCATTCACACTTTCAAGACCAATAAAATAATCAAAAACTTTCCTATCACGAATCACCCAGTCTATGATTGAAAAAAAATCCCGAATTTTAAAAACCACATGGGTGCCAGTGTAATTTTTTAGTTTCAATAACGGCCATAGCAGATAAAAAAAGGCAGAAGGTTTATGCGGAATAAATTTTTTTGAATGTCCTTTGTATTCTTCAATTTTATGAAATACACCCTCGCTACCGGGAGCGAGCTGATCGATAATGATCAATCGTCGTACTCGAGGAACCAAAAAATCACGCAACGGTTCTACACTTCCGTTTGTTGGCATTCTCTTACCACCTGTCCACAACGAAAACGTAGCAAATAAAACAGAGGCATCTGAAGATAACAAATTATTTTTTGCGGCCATTTGAAAGAATTGACTTGGCTCGGTTAACCATAGCCTGTATTCCATCTTTTATTTCTATGCTAGGTAGCCACTGAGGGACTCTTCCTCGGTTCGGTGAACCTACAGGATCATGCCCAACTCGTTCACCTGTATACACCTTTGCTCCAGTCATACCTGCTATCAAATGTGCTATATCGATTATCTGAACCCACTCATAACTACTTGCATCATACACAGTTTTCCGTGGAGCACTTGTGTGCATAGCCATATGAAAGGCTCGAGATAAATCGGTAATATGGGTAAATTGTCGCCATTCTTGTCCATTGGTCATCATTTTTATTTTCTTTGTCTTGAGCGCCTGATATATGAAATCAGATATCACATGACTTTTTATATCCTCACCCTCCATATATCCGTACGCATTCCAGACTCGCACACATATACCTCCCAAAAGCCCTGTCCATACCTCGCCTAATCGCTTGGTGACCCCATATACGGTGTCTACCTCTTCAGACAACTGACTCGAAACAAATAGAAACTTTTTCTTGGATTTTTCTAGTTGATCAAACACATTTTTCATCAACTGCAAATTCCAATCAAGCTGATTTTTTTGTAACTTCGGCTCATATAAATACTTTGACCCACCGACATCCCATGCGAGAAAATACACGAAATCGATTCCTTTGAGTGGTAACGATGCAAATCTTGCGTCTTCCTTCTTGTTTTTTTTGATATCAAAATGAATTACTTTTTCACCAAGAGATTCGAGGTAGGTACAAAATGGAACTCCGATAAAACCCTCAGAACCGATAACTAAATTTGTTTTCATGAGATAGCGGTGGATAACTATTATTTATCTTTGCGGTTTGTTTTGACTTGTTCGTGAATCCATGTATATGTTTTTGTAAGTCCATCCACGAGCTTGCTTGTGGGTTTCCACTTCAACTCTTTCCATATAAGTTTATTATCCGATGATCGACCTCGCACGCCCAATGGTCCTTTTATGTGCTTTATTTTTACTTTTTTTCCTGCGATCTTCATCACCATATCAGCCAGAGTATTGATACTCACCATTTCTTCTGATCCTATGTTTACGGGACCAGTCACTTTACTTTTCATCAATCTACGTACACCTTCTAAACATTCATCGATATATAGATATGATCTCGTTTGTTTGCCATCTCCCCACATTTCTATAGTCCCCTTGTCTTTCGTCTGTGCAATTTTGCGACATATGGCTGCGGGCGACTTTTCTTTCCCGTTGTTCCAACTTCCCTCAGGTCCAAAAATATTATGAAACCGCGCTATATGCACCTCCATACCGTAATTTCGTTTATACGAGAGATACATACGTTCGCTAAAAAGCTTTTCCCATCCATACTCACTATCAGGAGCCGCGGGATACGCAGATCCTTCCGCACAGTTTGGATTATTTGGGTCAGTTTGGTTATATGCGGGATATATACATGCACTTGAAGAAAAAAATATTTTCTTAATTTTTGCTATATGACCGAAATGAAGCATGTTCAAATTGATCTGGGCAGAGTTATGCATAACGTCTGCATCGTGTTCACCAGAAAATATATATCCCGCGCCCCCCATATCGGCAGCGAGCTGATATACTTCATCAAATTTTTTGTTTAACACTTTTTGACAAATTTTAGGGTCACGCAAATCTCCTACAACAAATTCGTCTGCGAGCGATTTAGAATACTCTGGTCGTTTCACATCGACCCCTCGTACCCAATATCCTTCTTTTTTTAAACGTTTCACCAAATGGCTCCCTATGAAACCACCTGCCCCACATACCAATGCTATTTTTTTATTATTTTTTGCACTCATAAAAATATTGTACGACTGAATAATACTACGTGATTTGACGCCGCTCGTCAATCAAATACTCATTATTTCTATAATCGTTTCGCAGGTACCCCTGCATACACACCTGATTTCTTTATATCTTTTACCACTACTGCGTTTGCACCGATCGTGACATTATCTGTTATGCGCAATGTTCCTTTTGCGATAATCTTTGCACCTGCTCCTATTTGAACATTGTCCCCTATACGAATATCAAAATCGTTCGTCTCAAATCCTGTTCCAATGGTCACCTGTCCCATAATAGATGCGTTTCTTCCAATGATTGTGTTATTGGTAATAACTACCGAACGATTATGCAAAAACAGTCCTCCAGCTATACATACCTCTGGCTCTATATGATAGTCGAATACATAATATGTTATGAAAAAATATAAAGGATACACACCCAATCCTAACGCGCGAAATAGAATGAATTTGTGATACAACAAAAAACGGATCACGCGATACCACAGAGAAAAACTCATGCCTGGATTATGAAAAAACTTCATGAAAAATACAAAAACTGATACGTTCTTTTTTCCCGTATATCGCACGAAGTCTTCACGAATCATCTTGATGGTTGTATCCCAATCAACTGTGGTGTGCATAACAAATATTTATATTTTTCGATATACAGCATGAAATCGAGTGGCATATCGTTCGTCATGATCGAAATGGTCAATTGTATATCCTGCAACGTTCATTACAAAAAAGATGAAAGGAGAAAATGGAAAAAGTAGTAACTTAGCAAGTATCGATCCCTCCATAATTTTGCGAATTACATATTGGTTTGTAGCAGCTGCTATGGTGGTACCGAAGTAAGATTTGGTCGTTATAGAAACTTTTCGTAAATTATATTTTTTCCCTAAATTTATTAGGCACGACTTTGTGTAACGGAAATAATCAAACCCAGTTCCCTCGCTATGCTCCCTATACATATAGGGAACCGAAATCACACAATGCCCGCCTTTTTTTAATACTCGAGAAGCTTCTTTGAAAAACTGGTCTGGATCCGAAATATGCTCGAGCACTTCGTATGCGCAATAGGTATCAAAGGAAGAAGATTTATATTTTATATGTAACGCGTCACATACATCATCGATAGAAGTTGCCGATTTTGATTTACCAAATAAATATCGAGATACAACGCCCAACATACTTGTTCGTTTATTAAAATTTTCAAAAATCTCATCCCACGAACTATGATCAGTGGCGAGATATGAAGTTACCTTATTTCCTCGAGTTTCTAATACATGAGCTTTTCTTTCACCATTTCCACACCCGACTTCTAGCACCTTTCCTTTAAAATATTTATACATACTCTCGTCCCCTAATCGAAGATTTAAAAACTCTAACCAATGAGCATAAAAT
>CAZXHY010000024.1:0-18711 GCA_964639945.1 uncultured Gammaproteobacteria bacterium | reverse complement strand
TCTACGAGGGTGATTTGTTTCTGCAAAGAACTTCCTTGAGATTGAAGCTCTGTAATCTTCTGCCGCAAACATGCTTCATTACAACTGCCAGAGGTGTCAGACTGTGCCGTAACGCTCACAGCGAGCAATAATAAAATCACTGTTATACCAATAGTTTGTAAGAGTATTTTCATGCATGTGATTACGCTCTCAAATATCGAATAAGTGCTATATAACTACCAACAGCCCCAAGTAAAAATCCGATGATCAGATTTCCCGCCAAAAACACTCCTAAAGCGATAAAAAATGGCGCTCCAAAATTTCCCAACACAGAGCTTATCGCAGGTATTGCTCCCAGAAATGAAGTAAGGAATGGTCTGAACCATAATACAAGTGCGGTCAAAAGAAGTGATGCTGTACCTGACCCTACAACGCCATATATCCCCCCCTCCATGATAAATGGAGCTCGTATTGCCCACTGAGTGGCACCTACAAGGGTTAAAATTTCTACTTCATCTCGCTTCAGCGCAATCTTCATGGCTATGACAGTGCCGATAATAAGTAATGAATCAAGCACAAGAAGGAGTGCCAGTGTGCCGCCTATGACGCGAATCGCGTTCGTCCACGAAAGCAAGGAATCTACGACATCCTTCTGATACACGACCTCTTCTATACCTTCACCGCCTTTTATAACGGTGGCAAGTTCTGACAAATCTTTCGGATCCGTCGCCGATACTTCTAGTGAGGCTGGTAAGATATCTGCAGTCACCATTTCTAAAAGTAACGGATCATTTTTATTTTGCTCTTGGTAAATAGTCAACGCCTGTTGTTTAGATACAAAATTCATTGAAAGAACTTTTCCTGTGGCTTCAAGTTTAGACTTCAATGTCTCTGCCTCAAGCTCCCCTGCTTTTGTGGTAAAAAATACAGTTATTTGTGGCTTACTCTCGAAATACTGAAGAATGACGATAGATGCGGTTGTAGCCAAAAAGAACACGCCTCCGACCAAAAATGTAAGAAACATGGTGAGAATAGCCGCAAGCGCCTGATACGGGGATCTACGAATATGTGTTTTTATATCCTTACCAAGTGCCATATTATTTACCTCCGTGATGCGTTATCTTACCGTGTTTTTCGAGATGATAATGACCACGCGCCTCATCGTGTGTTACGCGTCCATGCTCTATAGTCAGTGTACGCTTTTTAAGCTTGTTTACGATATCAGCGTTATGGCTCGCCATAATTATCGTTGTGCCTAATTTATGAATTTCTGTCAAAATATCCAAAATCCCCCATGATGTCTCTGGATCCAAGTTTCCTGTGGGCTCATCTGCAAGAAGTATTTTGGGGCCACCTACGATAGCGCGCGCTATACTGACTCTCTGCATTTCTCCTGCAGAAAGCTGTAATGGAAACATGTTTTTTTTATCCGAAAGACCGACAAGTGACAAAACATTGTTTACCTCATGCTCCACATCTCGTTGAGGCTTACCAAGTATTTCAGATACCAATGCTATGTTTTCGTATACGGTACGGTCCAGCAATAATTTAAAGTCTTGAAACACAATTCCCACCTTGCGACGCAACAAATAAAGCGTTTGTGGAGTAAGCTTAGAAAGATCCCAATCATCTATCATAATATTTCCTTCGGTGGGGATGACATCTCGAATCAATAATCTAAGAAACGTAGTTTTTCCGGATCCTGAAGGGCCTATTAAAAACACGAACTCCCCATCCGGTATTTCTACAGATACATCTACAAGCCCAGGGATTTTCCCCGGATAATATTTGGAGACAGAAGAAAATCGAATCATTTCTCTAGAAGCTCAAGTCTGCCGATGTCCATGAGCCACGACACATTTTTCGCTGCGATCGTCTGACCACATACTTTAACTTTCAATCCTACATATTGGTCCATATCTACAACCGATGACAACAGATATGCAGTTTGTGAAGGACCACCCTCTCGAAGCAATTTGTGCGTACCTTCTCCATCCATTCCTTCTTTTTCGATGGTTCCCGTAGCACAATCTTTAAAGGTTGCATCTTTTACTCCAACTACTTTCGGGGTGTTTATAGCTGTTCCAGCTGTGGCCGCAGCACCCAAACTCGTTTTTGATACAAGAATATAGCCTGTTCCAACGCCCAAAAGAAGCAAAACAGCATAAACAAACACGATGATGAATCGACTTTTTTTCATAGCTGAATCAGTAGGTATACTGTCTGACGCATCCAGCGGACGCAATACTTTGTCTGGTTGCGACATATGTTCGTTTTGGGTCGCGCCTTTCTCATGAGTGGAAACACGCTCTTTCATATGTTCATCCATTATCAACGCTTACGAATTTTTTTTCAAGTACGCCAAAATAAAATCCTCAATATCGCCATCAAGTACACGATCAGTATTTGATGTTTCATGTTGGGTGCGAAGATCTTTGACCATGTGATATGGATGCAATACATAGGAACGTATTTGATTCCCCCAGCCGGGAGTTTTGTATTCACCGCGAAAATCTTTTTCTTGTTGTCTGCGGTTTTGCTCCTCAATTTCCCATAGTTTTGCGCGTAGCATGGAGAGAGCAAATTCACGATTTTGTCCTTGATATCGCTGTGCTTGACTGGCCACAATAATACCTGTTGGCTTATGTGTGAGCCTCACTGCTGTCGATACTTTATTTACATTTTGCCCGCCTTTCCCACCACTACGATAGAATTCCCACACAAGATCTTCTTCTTTTATTTCTACAGCTTCGTCATCTTCTATAAGTGGCCATGCTTCAACCATAGCAAATGACGTTTGTCGAAGTTTATCTGCGTTAAATGGTGACTGCCGCACAAGTCGATGCACGCCACTTTCTGCCTTGAGAAATCCATAGGCATAAGAACCAGTTACTTGTATGGATATGCTTTTTATGCCCGCCTCTTCACCGGCAGTCATATCCATCTCTTCCATGTCCCAGCCTTTTCGCTCGATATAGCGCGTATACATACGATGTAGCATTTGCGTCCAATCCATAGCCTCAGTCCCACCTTGTCCAGCATGCAAAACTAAAATCGCATTTCCCCTGTCGTATGGACCAGATAAATATAAAGCAAACTCCAATCGTTTTATTTCAGCACGCAATGCGTCTTCTTCGCCAAGCTGTGTAAGCAATTCAAACTCTTCACCCTCGCTTAGCTCTTTTTGAAGCGCCGCCATCTGCTTCATGAGTTTTGTGGCCTGTGTAGAATCTTTCCAAAAATCTTGCTGCATAGAAAGAGCCTCAAGTTCACGAATTTGCTTTCGTTTACCATCGAGGTCTAATTTGACTAGGACTTCAGATGCTCTGGCTTTTAGTTCTGGATCCATGTGGCTATTCTAACAGAATTAGGCGTTACCCATAAAACGGGCAATCAGAGTGACAAGAAATATACCCGCGAGCAACAACAACACCTGAATTATAGAAGAATATCCTTTCCGCTTTTTCAACAACTCAGGAATAAGGTCACTTGCTGCGATGTAAATAAAGTTTCCTGTGGCAAAAGGTACCAAATATCGTTCAATACTTTCTGATTGAGCAGACATAAACAATACAAGTAGCGTACCTACAATCGCAGTGGTTGCTGAAAGAAAATTATATTTTAACGCACGACGATTAGAAAAGCCGCCATGAATAAGAATAAGAAAATCACTGAGCTCATGAGGAATTTCATGCGCGATCACCGCAAGTGTCGTCGTTACCCCGAGAGGTATGGATACTAAATACGCCGCTCCAATAACCGCCCCGTCAGTAAAATTATGAATTGCGTCACCCATAAGCGTTAAATATGCGACTGGTTTACTCTCATCTTGATGATCATCACCTTCTACATGATGATGCCAATGCATAAGTTTTTCTAAACAAAAAAAAGTAACCATACCACCAAGAACAAGTGGAAACGCCGACGATCCTATAAGATCAACGCTTTCGGGTAGAAGCTGCAAAAATGCGCTTCCCAAAAGCACGCCGGATGAGAATGCAAGTGAATACGTTATAACTCCCTCAAGCAATTTTCGTTTCAGTGAAATAAATATGACTCCCAGCAAAGAAATCATACTTACCACTAAAACCGATAGTATCGCCCAAACAGGTGTCATGTGTTGGCTCCTTTGCAGTTGCGACATAAGCCAAAAAACTCTAAAGAATGTCTCGTCACAATAGCGCCTGTATTTTGCATAATCGAACTCACCAACGGGTCTACATTACAATGTTTTACTACAGCAATATCGCCGCATTTGTCACACACAAAATGATGATGCTCTGGATTTGCCCCATACTCATATCGAAATTTCCCTTCATTAAACTGTATCGCTTTCGCCAGTCCTTTGGTAGTAAATGCGCGCAGAATACGAAACACGGTAACATCATCAACCGCAAGATTTTGTTTTGTGAGCGATCGAATGATAGTGGAAACATCTATTGGCCGATCTGCGTGTTCTAGTACTCCTAACACACCCAATCGAGCTGGGGTGACACGAAGCTTTGCCTCACGCAACTCCGCTGCGCAATCGTGAAGGACCGAATTCATAAAACAAGTATATGCAACTTACTTGCATTTGTCAAATTGGCAATACATATAATGTAAGCACTATGGCGTAGGGGTAATCACAGGAGGCTCACAGATTAATGCTTTAAATTGCTCTTGTTCGTCTTTGGGTAACTCGGTAAATTTCTTTGCCAATTGCGACAATACTTGGCTCGTGACCGCGTGTTGCGCAGAATTCGCAGCACTCGATACGACTGCGGTTGTTTGTTCTTGCACAAACTCTCCCACACTCATGGGTTTGACGGCCGCCTCATCTGTCACACCTAACACTTGTGCTATATTTTGTCCGACTTGTGTTTGCATGACAATTTCCCTTACTTGAGTAAGCTGTTTGGGACGGGGTTGAGCCGTCACCTTAGGCCAAACCAAACTCGCAACAGAAATAACTACGGCACTTCCCAACGCAGCTGCTATATACTGAATGAAAGGCATGTGTTTATTATACCTCCAGACCATGCTATAAATGAACCCTATGATCATCATGGGCGTAGATCCGGGGACTGCACGAGTTGGTTGGGGTGTTATCGAGGAGGTTAAAGGAAAATTTAGCGCACTTGCCTACGGATGTATCACAACCGAACAGTCAGAAAAACCAGACGAACGGCTTCTTACCGTATTTACAGAATTTACTAAATTATTAAAAAAATATAAGCCAAATTGTGTCAGCGTTGAGGACATTTTCTTTTCCAGCAACGCAAAAACCGCTATAAGTGTCGGACAAGCGCGTGGTGTTATACTTCTTGCTGCAGCACTACAAAAATATATGGTATTTTCCTATGGTCCGGGAACAGTAAAAAAAGCAATCACGGGAAGTGGCGCTGCCAAAAAAGATCAAATGGGAAAAATGGTAACCATTCTTTTGCGACTCAAAAAAGTCCCAACCCCAGATGACACTGCTGATGCGCTGGCTATTGCGTTAACACACGGATACTCGTATAAATTGAAAGGAAAACTTATATGATCGCACAGCTCACTGGGATTGCTATCACTACACACAAAAACCCACTCACGATCGATGTTCATGATGTGGGATATGCTGTATTTGTTCCAGAAAAAATGCTCAGCACCGTAAAAGACGGGCAAAAAATTACTGTATTTATACACACCCATGTTCGCGAAGATGCACTCATTCTTTTTGGATTTGCATCACGCGAAGAACGAGCGATATTCGAATTGCTTCTGACTGTATCCGGTATTGGCCCCAAAACTGCACTCCTCGTCATGGACCACGGGGCCCTTGCAGTCCAAACCGCCATAGGCCGCGGTGATGTAGATTTCTTTACTAGTATTCCGCGACTTGGCAAAAAAAATGCACAAAAAATAATCATCGAACTACGAAACAAAATGATCGATGGTGATTTTGGAATACCTGAAGAGTCATCAAGCGAAACAACAGAAATTATGGAGGCATTACTTTCCATGGGCTTTGATCGAAAAGAAATTCGTGAAGTTATCAAAAAATTACCAGCAGATGCAACTCTCGAAAAAAAGATTACTCAAGCCCTACAACTTTTAGGTAAATAATCATGCCAAAGAAAAAACCAGTCGTTTCAGAAGAGACTATAACGCCGGAGGAACAATCATTATTTGTCTCACTGCGTGCTAAAACATGGCCAGAATTTGCTGGACAAGAACAAGTCAAAAAATCACTTCATATAGCAATTACTGCAGCCAAAAAAAGAAAACAAGCACTTGAGCATATTTTACTTTATGGACCACCAGGACTGGGAAAGACCACATTGGCTCATCTTATCGGAAAAGAACTACAGGCAAATGTCCGTGTCACTAGTGGCCCCGCCATTGAGCGCGCAGGGGATCTTGCAGCAATCCTGACAAGTCTCGAACCAAATGATATTTTATTTATCGACGAAGTACATAGATTAAATAAAGTGGTCGAGGAAACGCTCTATCCCGCTATGGAAGATTATGCGCTAGACATCGTCATAGGCAAAGGCCCGTCCGCAAGAACCTTGCGACTAGATTTACCACAATTCACTATAGTGGGAGCAACTACCCGCGTAGGACTCCTCTCTTCTCCGATGCGAGATCGTTTTGGTGTAGTAGCAAGACTTTCATTTTATTCACCCAGTGAAGTAGAAGAAATCCTAGAACGTGCCGCCAAAAAACTTGGGGTCAAACTCGAGCTTGATGCACAAAAAGAACTAGCGAAACGAAGTCGAGGAACACCCCGAATCGCGTTGCGGCTTCTCAAACGAGTCCGTGATGTAGCAGAAGTTGAGGGAGAAGGGATCATAAATACAAAAATTCTCGATCGATCACTCGATTTATTTGAAGTAGACAGCATGGGGCTGGATAGTTCGGATAGACGATTACTCATAACGGTCATTGATAAATTTTCAGGTGGACCAGTTGGTATAGAAACAATTGCAGCAGCATTGTCAGAAGATGTGGGTACGGTAGAAGATGTACTCGAACCATACCTTATGCAGATCGGATTTCTCAAACGCTCGCCTAGAGGTCGCGTAGCCACAGCGTCTGCATTTGAACATCTAGGAAAAAAACCTACCAAAAAACAACAAGAAGAATTGTTTTAGACGTATCTACGATGCGGTAATAACTTGCACTCTGTTTTTTGCGGACCACGCGGCAGACTCAGAAATCGTAAACGTCACTTCTTCATTTGGTCGCAATGTAATAGTTTTCCATTCAGGATTTTTCTTGCGTTCTTTCACTTGTACGTTTCCGCGAGAGGAGGTTATTTCAACACGTTGAACCTCATGAAAAATAACTATTCGACTTTTTTTTAAAATCTCTGCATACAGCGAACTTTCACCAAGAAGCATTCGTTGCCCATTTTTTTCTACAGCATGAGCCGTACGTCCAAGAGAGCCGTCTACTTTTATTCGACGAAGATGTATCGCTGGTTCAACTCTATTTGCCATGACGGAGATAATATCAAATCAATATTTTCAGCACAAGACGTGATTTGTTGCGTCAATCTTAGCTAGAAGACCAGTCGCTTTGCGTAGCAAAGAGTTTATCATGAAACTCCCAGAACTTCCCTTGCGCTTTCGCACATTCTGCAGCTTCTGCTGCCTTTTGTGCATGCGGGTGGATACTTATGAGTGGTAGGTGTTTGTAGACCAATCGCACTTTTCCGTTATAGTCTTTCATGACCTGCTCAATAGTAGGAAATGCTCGACTGCAGTATGGACACTGAAAGTCAGAGTATTCGACTATGGTTACCTTCGCATCTTTTGGACCTTTCATGCTATCCGTATCAGCAAAAGCAACTACTCGAGGCTTTGGGTCAAATGCCCCCTGTTTTCCTGCGTCTTGTAACGCCTGAGAATAGTCTGCCATATTGTCGGTAGCGGTCCCTGCCAATTCTTTATCTATAACCTCTTTGAAACTGTCATAGGGAAATGCTCCACCAAGTAATCTACCATTTATGAAAAATCCTGGTGTTCCGTTTACGCCGGCTGCAGTTCCTGCTGCCGTATCTGCATCCACCGCCGCTTTCTTTTCTCCGCTATTCATGCAGGCTACCAATTTCTTGGCATCAAGCTTCACCTCTTTGGCGAGAGCCCCCATAGCGTCATCAAAAGATTTATATTTGCTTTTTGCTGCTCCTGCGGTTGGCGCACCGCCTTTTTCTAAATATTGGACTTTTGTATACAACGATCCAAGTAAAAATGACGCCACCATCAAAAGTCCCACCAAAACCATTTGAGGTTTAGGCATAGACGGAATTGGTGCGAGTGCGACAGGGGCTTCTGAAACTACACGAGAAACGCTGGATACTTTTGTTTTTGCTCTGACCGATGTTTTTTTCATATAGGCCCATTGTAAAAAACATTTATCTTTTTCGCAAGGCACAAATATATCAATTTATTGTAATTATTGACACAGCTCTACACTGCATCTTATTTTAAAATGCAATGATCATATAAGTACGCTATACTTTTACTACATGAAGCTCTTAAAAAAATATTGGATCATCATAATCATTGCACTTGCATTAATTGGTTTTTTGTTTTTTAGAACCCAAAAACCAGCTACCACAAAAAAAATTACCCATCACACAGTAAAACGCCAAACACTCACACAAAGCCTTACGCTGTCCGGAAAAATCGACGCATCAGAAAAAGCAGCGCTACGATTTCAAACCTCAGGACGACTTTCTTGGATTGGAGTAAAAGAAGGAGACACAGTTGCCAAGTACCAATCACTTGCTTCCCTCGACCAACGAGATGTGAAAGCCGCACTACAAAAGAAACTAAATACATATTTAGATACTAGATATACCTTTGATCAAACAAAAGAAGATTATCGAGACGTTATAATCGACGACCCACTGAAACGAATCCTAGACAAATCTCAACTTGGTTTAAGCAGTAGTGTAGTCGATGTAGAGATTCAACAATTGGCAGTCGAATACGCAAATCTTTGGACTCCAATTGCTGGAATCGTGACAAGTATTGGCACCAAAATTGCTGGTATAAACATAACACCTGCAGCTGCAGAGTTTACGGTTGTGAATCCCGAATCCATATACTTATCTGTCACTGCGGATCAATCTGAAGTCAGTAAAATGCATAAAGGAATGCTTGCAAATCTCACATTTGACGCATTTCCAGATGACCAACTGGTTGGATCTGTATCTGCGATTGCTTTTACCCCCAAAGAGGGAGAATCAAGCACCGTATATGAGGTAAATGTTTCGTTACCCGTTACAAATTCGGATTATAAATATCGTATAGATATGACAGCAGACGCGCTCTTTACGTTATCGGAAAAGCCCAACGCACTTGCCATTCCTACAAGCGCAATCACTACCAAGGATGGCAAACACACGGTACAAAAAGTACAAGGAAAATCTACGATCACAATTCCCGTTACTGTAGGCGACGAATATGACACTATGACGGAAATTACCAGTGGCCTCTCCGAAGGAGATGTCATCAATGATTAAACTCTCCCACGTCGTCAAGTCCTACAAAATAGACGACGAAACAACTTTTACTGCGTTGTATGACACCTCGATTGTTATAAAAGATGGCGAGCTTGTGAGCATCATTGGCCCATCTGGAAGCGGTAAATCTACCCTCATGCATATCATCGGGTTACTGGATAAGCCCACAAGTGGCGACGTGCTTATAAATGGACAAGATATAGCAAAGCTCTCCGACGACGAACTTTCAGAGCTTCGACACAATTTTGTAGGATTTGTGTTTCAACAGTTTAATTTAATCAATAAGCTCACGATTATCGAAAATGTTATGTTGCCTACAGTCTACGCGCGCACTCCTTTGCCATTTGTCCCAAGAGAAAAAGCCATGAAACTACTCAAGCGACTTGGTATAGATTCTAAAGCCAACTCATACCCAAATAAAATCTCCGGAGGACAACAGCAACGTGTTGCTATAGCACGTGCACTTATCATGAATCCGCAACTCATTTTGGCAGACGAACCCACAGGAAATCTTGATACCAAAACGGGCAAAGAAATTCTCACTCTCCTGAAAGATTTAAATATAAAAGAAAAAATTACTGTTGTCCTTGTGACCCATGATCCCGAGGTGGCAAGTCAAGCAAAGCGTACAATCAAAATTCAGGATGGTCGAGTTTTATGAGCTATTTTGTCTTTATCATCAAAGCTGCTCTTTTTGATTTTTCTCGCAATAAAATGCGCACTATACTTACTTCTCTAGGTATATTAATCGGCGTATCATCTGTCATTTTATTGTTAGCATTTGGCGTGGGACTCCGAGTGTATATCAGCGATCAATTCGAAAGCCTAGGAAGCAATCTTCTCATCGTATATCCCGGATCATTTAGTGGTGCAGGATTCCGTCCGGGATCCCTCGGGGCTATAAAGTTTGATGAACTCGATCAGCAAAAATTACATCGAATCAAAAATGCCACAGCGGTCGGCGTGTTTACCAAAACTCTCACTGTGTCTGGTGGCACCGAAGAAAAACTTACCGATATATTTGCAACCACAGAAGAAATTTTTCCCGTACGAAATTTTGAAGCAGAATATGGTCGTATTTTCACAAAAACCGATGTAGAAAAACGTGCCAAAGTTGCGGTACTCGGTCCAAATATCGCAAAAGATCTCTATGGCTCGCCCGAGCGAGCGGTCGGGAAAATCATAAAGCTCAGTAATGTCGCTTATCAAGTAGTAGGTGTGTTGGTGGCCAAGGGTGGTGGCGGTTTTGGAGGGCCAAGTTTTGATGATTATCTCTATGTTCCCTACACTGCCATCACCCAATTTAACCCGTCAAAAACGTTTATCACATTCTATCTCAAGGCCGAAACAAAAGAAGATATAGAACCTATCAAAGCAGAGGCGACTCGCATACTACTTCAGCGATATAAACAAGATGATTTTTCTCTCGTTGAGTCGACAGAGATTCTTTCATCTATCACGTCTATTTTTAGCATGATCAATTTAATTCTTGTCGCAATTGGCGCCATTTCTCTTGTCGTTGGGGGCGTAGGAATTATGAACATTATGTATGTCTCTGTGACAGAGCGGATCAAAGAAATCGGTATACGGCGAGCAGTCGGGGCAACGCGTAAAGACATCCTTGTACAATTTTTGACCGAGTCTGTCATCCTATCCCTCATAGGCGGAGTTGCGGGACTACTCTTGAGTGGGATTATTGTTCTAGGAATAAGACAGGTATTTCCAGCGACTATCGAACCCATGACCGTAGTGATCGCTATCGGCGTTTCATCGCTTGTCGGAATAATATTTGGTGTATTTCCTGCAAAAAAAGCTGCAGATTTATCACCTATCGATGCAATTCGGTATGAATAAATTTATTTAACTACAATCTTGTGAAAATCTCCCACCATGAGTGGTTTATATTTTGGAAAACGAAGTACCGCGGCAGGATGAATAGTGATCAAATATCGCACCCCATCTTTTTCTACTGTAGTTCCGTGGTCTTTTAGAACTTTTTTCGCTTCTCCAAGCACCGCTTTACACGCCGTGCTTCCAAGTAGAATCACAGTTTTTGGCTGTATCACGGCGAACTGATCCATGAGATGTTGGCGCCCGTGATCGATATCTTTTTGGGTCGGAGTACCACGCTTCGGTAGATACTTTACGGGGCTTGTGATAAACACATCCGCTTCCAAAAATCCGCTTTCACGAATAAGGCCTCGCAATAGCTGTCCTGACCTGCCGATAAATGGCCTTCCACTTACTGATTCCTGTTTCCCCGGTGCCTCTCCAATAAATACCACATTTGCATCAGGATTCCCCTCCCCAGCTACCGCAATACCTATCTTATCTATTTTGCATATGTCGCAATCAGAAATTTGCTTTGCTATTTCATCGAGTTGTTTCTGTTTCGTTTTCATAATTATCATTATATCAGGATTAAATTCACCCCTTGCAACAGAAATATATTTGTTTTATCATATCCCTATAGGGGGGATATATGGCGTATCGACCAAAAAACACAAAGGAACGAATTCTTCATAGACTAAAAATTGCACAGGGCCATCTAAAAAAAGTTATTGAGATGGTGGATGCAGATGAGTATTGCATAGATGTCATACATCAAACACAGGCTATTCAAAATGCACTCAAAGAAGTCGATAATGTGATTTTAGAAAATCATCTCAAAGGATGCGTCACAGATTCTATTCGATCAGGTAAACAAGATGAAGCGGTTGCTGAGGTCATGAATATTTTTAGAAAATCTCATATATAATATTCTCTATGAACTATTGGTCTATCTTTATCACAGGACTTTTTGCAGGAGGACTCACCTGTCTTGCTGTACAAGGAGGATTACTCGCTTCATCTATTGCACAACAGCAAGAAGATGAACTCACAGAAAATGCCCAAAAATCCAATATATATCTCCCAGTTATCGCTTTTTTGACCACCAGACTTATCGCCTACACACTTCTGGGCGCATTACTTGGTCTACTTGGATCTGTTGCGCAATTCTCTCTACAACTTCGAGCACTCCTCCAATTTCTGGTCGCACTTTTTATGATTGGCACTGCACTAAATCTTTTACAGGTTCACCCTATATTTCGCTATTTCATACTGCAGCCACCGAGGTCACTGGCACGACTCGTGCGCAATCAATCGAGAAGTAAAAGTATTTTTGGACCAGCATTGCTAGGAGCATTTACTGTCCTTATCCCCTGTGGGGCCACACAAGCCATGATGGCGTATGCCATTACAACGGGAAGCCCCATAGGCGGCGCAGTTACTATGGGGATATTTATCTTAGGCACCTCTCCATTATTTTTTCTCTTGGGATACGCTGCAAAAAAACTTGGCACTATGTTTCAGTCAAGTTTTAACAAACTTGCGGCGGTTGCTATCATCCTTATTGCTCTCTACAACATAAACGGTGCCATAGCCCTTTCTGGTAGTTCGCTTACATTTGAAAACATCCTTACTCGCATAAATTGCACGATTAGTTTTTGCAGTCCATCTGACGGACTCACCAACAGCGAGGCAGTAAACGAAGCAACGGTATATATCACCCAATCAGGATACAAGCTTGATCCAGGGGTGGTTTCCCTCAAAGCAGGCTCTAGTGTAAAGATTAATTTGATAAACCAAAGCGCTGGAGGATGTATCCAAGAATTTACCATTCCAAAACTTGGAATACAAAAAACCGTGACGATGGGAGATGCTCAAAGCATTACCTTTACCGTACCAAACGCAAAAGGACCGCTCCCATTTATGTGTAGTATGGGAATGTATAGAGGAGTATTCAATGTCATCTGATTCAACTAATTTCACCACTCTTACTTTACAAATAGTCGGCATGCACTGCACTAGCTGTGCTATGAATATAGACTTTGAATTAGAAGATTTAGATGGAGTGCAAAGCGCAAACACTAATTACGTTAAAGCGCTGACTGTCGTAACGTTTGATCCCAAAAAAATAACAGTAGGTAAACTTTCCAAAACAATTCGAGGGCTAAACTACGACACAAAACCTATATGAAAACTCAATCAATGAATGTCATGGGTATGCACTGCGCTTCATGCGCTTCGGTTATCAAACGTTCACTGCAAAAACTTGATGGAATAGAATCCTGTGAAGTAAATTATGGTACAGAGAAAGCAAAAGTCTCCTATGATCCAGACAAAGTAAGTGTGGAAAAAATGAATAAGGAAATAGATAAACTCGGTTACACACTGGCAGCACCGCAGCCATCTATGGGTGATATGGATCATTCTATTCACGCGGGACACGACATGATGACACCGATTTCTACTGATCAGTCGGTAAAAGAGCATAAACTCAAAGAATTAGCTAAGCTCGCTAGCCACGTTCGAATCATTCTTCCTATGGTTGCGGTAAGTATATTGGTCATGGGTTGGGAAATTGGTGCAGACCCCCTACGGCTTTGGCCAGAAATGCCAGAAGTACTTATGGAGTTTTTTCATCACCTCTTACCTATATTTGCGACCTACGCATTATTTGTCGTCGGACTACCATACCTACACGGTGTTGCCCGCTTTATAAAACATAAAGTTGCAAACATGGATACACTCGTCGGTATAGGCACATCCGTCGCGTTCTTCTACAGCTTTATAGTGACTGCATTTGAAGGACCACTTGCAACGATAGTAAACACAAAACAAAATTATTATGACGTGACCATCGTCGTCATCGGCTTTATCACGCTCGGCAAATTCCTCGAAGCCCGATCCAAACTAAAAACTGGCGAAGCGATCGAAAAACTTATTGGCTTACAAGCCAAAAGTGCCATTGTGGTGCGTGGTGGCAAAGAGATAGAAATACCTATAGATCAAGTAGTTGCGGGTGACATATGTATAGTAAAACCCGGACAAAAAATCGCCGTCGACGGCGTCATCATCGAAGGCTCATCTTCTATCGATGAATCCATGATCACTGGAGAACCGCTTCCGGTCGATAAAGGACCCAACGATATAGTGATAGGAGCGACCATAAACAAACAGGGATATCTACACGTACGAGCGACCAAAGTAGGTAGCGATAGCATGCTTGCTCAAATTATAAAAATGGTAGAGGAGGCCCAAGGATCCAAAGCGCCTATCGAACGATTAGCAGATCAAGTTTCAGCTATTTTTGTTCCCATTGTCCTAGTAATTGCCATAGTCACTTTTATGGCTTGGATCCTCATCGGTAGTCAGTTTATCCCCTTCTCCCAAGCACTCGCACTAGGAGTATTGAGCTTGGTTGGGATACTGGTCATTGCTTGCCCATGTGCTATGGGGCTCGCTACTCCCACAGCAATTATTGTAGGTGTTGGCAAAGCGGCACAACTCGGCATTCTTATAAAGAACGCAGAAAGTTTAGAAAAACTCCATCTCATAAATTATGTCGTCATGGATAAAACTGGCACCATAACCAATGGAGCCCCGCGTGTGACAGATGTTCACCCAGCGCATGGTTCTACAAAATCCGAAGTACTCAAAACACTTGCGTCGCTTGAAAATCAATCAGAGCATCCGCTTGCTACGGCGATAGTTGCATTGGCAAAAGAACAAAAAATTACTTTAGCAAAAGTAAAAGATTTTATGGCCATAGAAGGAAAGGGCTTGCAGGGCACACTTGGTGCCGTGCGATACTTTGCAGGAAATCTAACACTGGCGACGGAACTTGGGTTGCCAGTCGATCACAAAACTATATCCACGTTTGCATCACAGGGAAAAACCCCCGTCATTCTCATGACAAAAAAAACAATCGTTGGGTATATAGGGATAGCGGACACAGTGCGTGATGAAGCAAAAGAAACGGTGAACCGACTCCACGCCCTTGGCATAAAAGTGGCGATGCTTACAGGAGATAACAAACAAACTGCACAATACATCGCAAGCCTCGTAGACATAGATCACGTAATCGCAGAAGTACTACCTAGCCAAAAAGCACAAGAAATTCAGTCACTGCAAAAAGAAGGCCACAAAGTCGCGATGGTTGGTGATGGAATAAACGACGCCCCTGCACTCGCTACATCTGATGTAGGGATCGCTATGGGAACCGGAACAGACGTTGCGATAGAATCTGCAGGAATCACCCTCCTTGGGGGGCATATCGCCAAACTTCCTCAAGCCATACAATTATCCAGAAAAACGATGCGCGTCATCAAACAAAATCTTTTTTGGGCATTTTTCTATAACGTCATAGGTATCCCGATTGCCGGAGGCGTGCTCTACCCATCGTTTGGACTACTACTCAATCCAGCTATCGCGGGAGCTGCCATGGGGCTAAGCAGTGTATCTGTCGTAGCGAATTCCTTGAGACTTAAAGCGATGAAGGTGTAACAGTGGTAACGGGACACGCTCCATCTGCCCACAATCCCTTTTTATCCTCTCGAGCTGCTCTTTCCGCTTGAATAAATTCAGTTTGATATGCATACGGTAATCTATACGTATATTCATGTGCATACCCTTCTTGTAATAATTGTTGATTAATATTCACATCACCCAAAAACACATATCGCAACAGTCGATTATATTTATCTCTATTTCCTTGCGTCGGATCTACGACGAGCGTCACTGTTTTCTCGGTAAGGAGAGCTTTTGTTTTTTCCGACGCTTCGCGACCAAAACATTGCACGAGCTTTCTTGGGTCCACCACTTCAGGAGTATCGATGCCGATGAATCGAACGGTTTCTTTTATCCCATCAACTAGCACTGTTATGGTATCTCCATCGACTACTTTGGTTACATACGCGGTAGCGCTGACTGACACCTCTTTGTCTACAACGATACGCGCGGCAGTTTGAGTAGGTGTTGGCGTCACCGACGTATTATTTTGTCGTGAAGGTAAAATTTTTCCTCCGCTCAAAACGGCTATGATGATTACGAACAGCAATCCTAACGTGGAAAACCTTGCTGGGAGACGGATACCAAAAAGCGATAATAATTTTTTTGTCATGCGCCTATCTATTCAACCACGTGTATATAGCATCTGCAAATCGCAGCGCAGCACGAGTATCTGATTTCAAAAACAAATATGGTTCTGTAAGTTCCAGTTCCATCAGGTAAAATTTCTCATCTATCACCAGTCCATCTACTCGGGCATACAACAACGCTTCTGGTATTCGCTCTAATATACTTTTTGCTTGTTTTATACTCTCTTTTGAAAGAGTTACAGGAATATCTGTGCCACCAAAGACTTCCTGCGATCGAAAATCTCCTGCTTTTGGAATCTTCTTTACTGCATGACTAAATTTTTTATCAAAAAATATCAACGAGTATTCACCGTATCCTACTGACTTCATATATTTTTGTATAACCACAGGTCCCGTGCGCAGCAATAACCATACATAAGGAATCCAGAATAAAAATGCAGAAAAAGAAAACTTTTTTATTCTATATGAAGTAGCACCCACAACTGGTTTGACAACTATCGTGTCCCACATGCGGACACGACGGATAATTTCTCCACTCAAACTCTGACACAGTACAGAAGGAACGATTCGGATTCCCAACGCCTCCAATTCAAATAAATATAATTTATTCGTGTTGCGCCCAATAACAGATTGACGATTCCAAACGCGTATGCCCGTAGCTGTAAGGCGCGCAAGCCACGCTTGAAATTGCGATGGGTGCAAATGATAATTCCAAGCGGAGCGCAATATCACTGCATCATATACACGCCAATCCACAGACGTATCATCCCAAGGCTTGGCTTCAACTACTACCCCTTTATTTGCCAAAAGAGGCACCACTAAAGCATCTGAATCGTTCAAGTTGGGTTGAGCGCTCTGGGTAACAAATGCCACACGTTTCATAGCATGATTGTACCAAGGATGCACCCATGGATGGTATACTCGTGGTTATGAAACGGACTGACATACTGGCACAAACCATGCGCGATCTTGCGGACGATGTAAAAATATTTACCTATATCTCCCTCGACTACCGTCGTAAACTTATCGAATCGCAAGTCGCCAATCACAAAACGGCCCAAAAAGAAGTATCAGAAAAAGCTTCACGATTTGTAGAGCTTGAGCTGAGGCTTATTTCGGATTCTATAAATCAATTTCGTCACGATGTGTTGCGTGCAGATACACAATCCTTATCAAGGATCTATACACAAAAACAAAAAATTATAGCGCGTCTCCACCAGATTGCGGGAGTAGTCGGACAGATCGTTACCATGTCCCATTGGCAGTCCCCTGCCATAGACTCCGCACACATCGATAACGTCGGAGCGCTCTATGGGAAAATTTTGGCTCACTTCAATGACTACACGCGCGACATGCATGTATTAGGAGTCGAATTTGAAAAAGCATATCGCAAGCAATATATTCCCATCCCGCACACTGTCCCTGTTTTTACCTTTGTGACATCGAGCGGCATGGCAGCCATGACTACCGCCGCGTTATTTATCCAAGGAGAAACTCCAAATGACGGTAATATTCTTATGGGCAAATCGTGTTATTTTGAGACGAAACAATTAATCAATAAACTTTTTGGCCACAGAGTACACGAAGTAGATTTATCTGACGCAGAGCTAGCTCGCGACGCGTGCAACAAATACGTGCCAGTCGCTATATTTGCCGACACCATAGGCAACGAACCATCCATGCGACAAGTCGAAATATCCGATCTTGTACGCCTTGCTTCTAGTGCAACCAAAAATCATGTGTTTATCATTTGTGATCCTTCTGCAAATACATTGTCCGCTACCTACATAAAAGGATTCACATTGCCAAAAAACGTAACACTACTAGGGATAGAGAGCCAAAATAAATTATTGCAGTTTGGGCTTGACCGCGTATGTGCAGGGGTTGTCTGGGGTACTGGATACGTATCGCAAAAACTTTATGATTATCGTGACCATGCGGGTACTATATGTCCAGATTCCACTATAGCAACGCTTCCAACTCCCAATCGCGAGATGGCCAAACTCTACACAAAAAGACTCGTGAGAAATACCCAAGAGCTCGTTTTGCAGCTACGAAATAACACAAAGGCAAAAACTAAAAAAATTAACGTCATTTACCCTTCCAAATCTCAAGGCGCATATTTTATCCTTCACTGGCGACAATCGCTCCTACACTCGTACAATCGCTATATCCATCAAGTTGTCGCAGCCGCAAAAAAATCAGACATACAAATCGTCCATGGGACAAGTTTTGGCCTGCACACCACTCGCATCTATACCGTGGCTATGCACACAGAGTACTCCCATTCGTTTTTACGAGTCGCAG
>CAZXHY010000023.1:0-19562 GCA_964639945.1 uncultured Gammaproteobacteria bacterium | reverse complement strand
CCTGTGCATCATCCCAACGAAATAGCCCAAAGCGAAGCAGCGACAGGAAAGCCGTTTGTGCGTTTCTGGATTCATTATAATTTTTTGCGTGTGGATGGAAAGAAAATGAGTAAAAGTTTAGGAAATTTTTATACTATTGAAGATGTTGTCGCCAAGGGGATAGATCCGCTTGCACTTCGCTACTTATATCTTACATCTCAATACAGAAGTGAGCTTAATTTTACTTGGGAATCCCTTACTGCTGCAGGAAATTCATTGTCGGAGTTGCGTAAGCATATGAGTGCATTTAAATCCAATTCTCGCAGCCTGTTATCAGAAGAGAAACTAGAAAAAGTAGATGAATATCGTGATAAATTTGATGCAGCATTGGCAAATGATATAAATACACCCCAAGCATTAGCAGTCGTATGGGAAGTAGTAAAATCAAATATTCCCTCATCTGACAAATACGAATTATTGCTCGATTTTGATCAAGTGCTGGGTTTTGATCTGCAAAATGTTCAATCACGCGAGGTAAATGAAATACCCGCTGATATTCAAAAATTAGTTGAAAAAAGAGAGCAGTTCCGAAAAGACAAAAAGTTTGCTGAATCCGATACGGTTCGCGCTGAAATCAGCAAGCTCGGATATGTCGTAGAGGATACTTCTAGTGGGGTTATCGTTTCCAAAAAATAGTTTTATTTAACGGTCATTTGAACTGCGGAAACTTTTTTGACAGCTACGTTAAATGATTCGGTTTGTACCGTAAACGTTATTTTTTTCCCTGATTGGGCGGATAGAAGCGAGAAAGTTTGGGGGGGAGTCACCGTCCATGTACCATAGTTAGTTGCAGGACCGCTTCTGCTGCTTTCATCAAACTGTACGTTTTCTACTGTGATTGTTCCCGCTATGTCATCGACCGTATCTACATATCCCGTGAGTTTTAGTGTGTTTGTTACACCCGCTTTGGCACGGATATCAGATGTAGAGTCATTGTTTTTGACAGCACCAATAATTGCAGTAGTTATAATTCCCACTATGACAAGTATGAGGGCTACGACGATATATGGGAGGCCTTTGACTTTTTTCATTCTTCTTTATTGTGCTATGGTGCTCTACCGCTGTCAATATGTGTGTATAATTTATTATTCTTTTGGTATAAATGCTAATGCAAGCGAGTTTATACAATATCGTAAACCTGTTTTGTCTTGTGGTCCGTCATGAAACACATGACCTAAGTGTGCATCGCAGTTTCCGCAGAGTACTTCTGTACGCGTCATACCCAAACTTGTATCTCTCTCTAGAGCTACCGCTCCATCTGAGGCTTCATCCCAAAAAGCCGGCCACCCTGATTGTGAGTCGTATTTTGTATTGCTGGAAAAAAGTTCATTACCACAAGCGACACACGTATACGTGCCAGCCTCATGATTGTCTGTGTATTTTCCAGAAAAAGGAGGTTCGGTGCCTTTCAAAAAGCATACATTGTATTGTTCGGGTGTGAGTTTTTTCTTCATTTCATCAATTGTCGGAGTAGGCATATCCCTATGCTACCATTGTATGATTAGGTTCGACAATCACGTTGCTGCAGACTATACTCTACAGATGAGAGCAGATATAACTCAGGCTACACAAAAGGATATTTCCGCAATCCGTTCGGTACAGCGGCAAACATGGCTTGAGACCTATCCAAATAAGGCACTTGGAATTACACGAAGTGATATAGCGGATAAGTTTGCGCATGACGATAGTCCAGCTGGTCGACCTTTATGGCTTGCCGAACGAGTCGCACAGTTTGGTAACGCGCGGTATAACGCTTGGGTGGCACGCGCAGAGGGTGAGGTCGTGGGCTACTGTATAGCAGAAAAGGAACAAACCCAAAATCGTATTAAAGCTCTTTATATCCTTCCCGCGTTTCAAAAGCAGGGGATAGGCACCGCACTCGTGGATGTGGCGTCTACATGGCTAGGGGCAGATAAAAAGATTTACATAAATGTAGCTTCCTACAATGCTCGTGCAATTGCTTTTTATCAGGCGCGCGGATTTGAAAAAACAAACGTTTCTGTATCAGATGAAGTAGCCACGCTTCCATCAAACAAAGTGATCCCAGAGATAGAAATGGTCAAAGGGTCTTAACAGTGGCTAGGTAGATACCGTATACTTGTACGTATTCACATATGCAATGGTTACTTTTCGCATTTTTATCCGCAGTCTTTGCAGCAGCAACGTCAATCCTTGCAAAAGTTGGTATTAAAGGAATAGATAGCAATGTGGCGACCGCTATTCGCACCACTGTTATTCTTTTTTTTGCATGGGGGATCGTTCTTTTTCAAAAAACTGGTTCAACTATCGGCAGTATATCTCGATATTCTATGATATTTCTTGTGTTATCGGGGTTGGCTACTGGATTGTCATGGTTGTTCTATTTTCGTGCGTTGCAGTTGGGGCAGGCATCGAAAGTGGTACCGATAGATAAATTGAGTTTGGTGTTTACCATTATTATGGCGGTAATTTTTTTGAAAGAAAAAATATCAGTCACCGCTGGCATTGGCACTATATTGATGACGATCGGGGCTATTATGATCGCAGTAGCAAAATAATGAAAAATATAATAAAAATATTTACGTTCACGACAGAATTTCGCCCCCTGTATATATTTATGGCGATATTTATAGTCATATCGTCGTTACTGTCATTTGTTGGACCATTTTTACTTAAACAAATAGTCGACATTATCAGTCTAGAGTTCAAAAACGGTACGGGGAACATCCACATGTTGATTACGAGTTTGATGTGGGTGCTGGTAGCCGATGTTGCTGGGACCATCGTTACAGCATATGGTCAGTGGATTGGTGATATCATGTCAGTTCGTCTTCAAAATTTTTTGTCATCCAAATTTTATAAACATATACTCGATTTAGATGTTGGCTATTTTGATAGTATTTCCGTGGGGGATTTATCCAACAAAATGTCTCGAGGGATAGCAAGTATTACCCAGTTTATCGGTAATACTACCAATAATTTTCTACCATTTTTTCTTACTGCACTGGTGACGATTGGAATCTTAGCGTTTTACTCACCACTGGTCGCATTTCTTCTGGCAATTCTTTTTCCTATCTATGTCATGATCACGCATAAGTCATCGACTGCGTGGGGTAAATATGAGCAAGAAAAAAATGGTATCGCAGATGTAGCGCAAGGAAGAGTATTGGAGAGTTTGTCCGGTATTCGTGTGGTAAAGGCATTTTTATCTGAACCATTTGAATACCATAGATTTTCGCGTGCGCGGGAGTCTATAGAGAGCATTACCAAGCAACAAACCAAAGAGTGGCATATATACGATTTTTATCGACGAATTGCTCTCAATATAATTTTATTTTTTATTTTGTTTTATATTCTTTATGAAACGTTCAATGGCCGTTTTAGCTTGGGTGAGATGACACTTATGATTCAATTGGTAAATCAGGCACGGTTCCCATTATTTGCCATGTCGTTTATTATCGGACAGATTCAGCAGGCAGATGCAGGGAGTCGTGACTTCTTTAACGTGTTGGCTATTCGTCGAAACATATCGGATGATGAGAATGCAAAAGTGCTAGTCTGGCCCAAGGAAAAAAAGATTCCAAGCCTTGTTCTTGAAGATGTATCCTTTTCCTATGGAAATGGTGTCGACGTTCTCAAACACATTTCTATGTCGCTTGCGATGGGAGAAAAACTTGCTCTTGTTGGAGAGAGTGGTCAAGGTAAATCTACGTTAGTTAATCTCATATTGCGGTACTACGCGCCTCGCCAAGGGATTATACGACTGGGAGGAAAAAATATCGCTCAATCAACTACAGTAAGTTTGAGAAAGCATATATCTATAGTGTTTCAAGATGCACTACTTTTTTCTGGGACGATTGGAGAAAATATCCGTTATGGAAACCCAGAGGCTAGTGATGAACAAATGAAAGAAGCATCTCGGCTTGCAAATGCTGATGAATTTATTACCAGTTTGCATGATGGGTATGAGACTGCCATTGGGGAGCGCGGTGTAAAGCTATCAGGCGGGCAGAAGCAGCGTATTGCAATAGCACGTGCTATTTTGCACGATGCACCATTTATCATTCTCGATGAAGCCACAAGTGCATTGGATAGTAAATCCGAGGTATTAGTCCAAAAGGGCTTAGATCATCTGATGCGTGGGAAATCTACTATAATTATCGCACATCGTCTTTCCACTTTATCAGGTGTTGATAAAGTGCTCGTTTTGCAACATGGGCAGATAGCACAATTTGGTTCACCCAAAGAATTGTTAAAACAAAAATCAGGGCTATATTCCAAAATGATCACACTACAGCAGTCATTGCTAGGCGCGTCGGCAGAGGAGAGGCTCAAAGCGCTTCAAAAATACGATCTCGTTGGATAACGCGTCATTGTATGGATATGGAGTCCAATGCGCGTTTGGCCTGTATATTCCAAGAAAATCCGTATGCAAACTCTCGTGCATGGTGGCTTAACTCTCTTCGCTCATCTTCATCCGTTAACAGTGATACAACTTTTTCTGCAAATGAATAGAGGGAAAAGCAAGGAACCGAGGCGACACCCTTGTCATAATGTTGATATCGCGTGTCATATAACACAGCTGGTACCCCACATGCGAGTGCCTCATCCAACGCCAAATTTCCTGTATCGAAATGTGCGCTCGAAAGAAATAATTTTGTTGAGCTGTACAAATTAAATTTTTGCTGACCGTCTTGTGGTGGGAGTATGTGAACAGAGTTTTTGAGCCTAAGCCTCATAATTTCGTTTCTAATTTCGTGTTCGAGAAAGCCTGCGCCACACAGTGCTAGCCGAGCCTTTGGAAGCGTGTCAGTTACCTTTTTCCATATACGGATAAGCTCTATAGGATTTTTTTGAGGATGAAATCTACCTAAACACAACGCATCATAAGTTATTTTTTGTGACTTGGCGTTTGCAGCAAGGGTAAGATCGATACCGCCGCGAATGGCAATGGCTGACTTTCCCTGCGCGCGAAGTCGTCTCGCATCTATGTCATTGGCGCACCAAATTTGATGTGCGAAAAGACGAGAAAGTAGTATGCCGCTATGGTACATACCCCAAAATATATATCGATGGACCATGTTTGATCCATAGGATTTGCTCCATGGAGGAAGTGGAAAAAGATAGATTCCGACGATAAGCTTGGCTTTTCTGTTCCATGCCTTTGCAATAAGCGCTGGAAAAAGATCCTCATACATACATGATGAGGCAAAAATTATGTCGATGTTTTTTTGTGTATGCGAGATTGCGGAAATTATCCCATTGAGTGTATGAATAATGCTTGCCCACAACACAGATAAAAACATGTCAGGTATGTACTCGTATGTAGTTATGCGAGTGGGATGGATACCACGGCTAAGGAAAAAATCTCTCGCTTTTTTGTGAGTCGCGAAATATACGGTGTGCCCAATACGCTGCCATTGTTGTCCAAATTCTGCGGCGATGACGTCACCGCCACTTGTGACTTGATGATACGAATGATCGTATATAGCTATGTTCATAGTATCTGCCTATCTTCAGGGATAAATACGTCATTGTGATTACTGAAGTCGTCGCTAAACATGCGAGTGTTTCCTCCCATGACAAAGACGCGATTAGCGACTCGCACTGCGGTGGATGCGTAGCGTCCTTCGGGTAAATCTGGTAGGCGGGTCCAGCTGTCAGACTTTTTATCGTAGGCAAACACATAGGGAGATATAGCCCATCCTTGTTCGCCGCCAAATACATACAAAGTGTTTCCAACTGTTTCAGCAGAAAACCCACATAATCGTATAGGAAGGGGAGCTGCTTGGCGCCACGTATCTGTTTTGGGATTGTATACTTCATGAGTCCTCTGACTTCCAAATCGATCAGTGTTGTATCCACCTAGCGCATGAATTTCGCCGCTAAGCACTGCCACAGCAAGGTGTTCACGAGGTGTAGGCATGCTAGATTTTGGACTCCACTCTTTTGTTTTTATATCAAAACACTCTACAGTGGCATATTTCTTTGCATTTGCTGCACCTCCTACAGCATAGAGCTTGCCATCTACATGTGCTAACCCAAGAGCTCCGCGCTTCGTAGGTAAATCAGGTAAGCGAGACCATGTGTTTTTGGTAGGATCATATACCCATGCGAACCCCAACGGGATTATGCGCCAACCATCTCCCCCAATCACGTATACATATTCGCTATCTGACGTGACTCCTGCGTGATGGACCATGTGGGGTACGGATGGAAGCGTATGCCATGTGTCCGAGATTGTGTCGTATCGCTCAAATAGACGTGTGGGCAGCCATACTGATGGTTGAAATATTCCTCCCGCCACATATATGTTGTTTTTTACTGCAGCTGCACCAAACTCATATCGATGTGACGCAAGTGGCGCAGCATTTTTCCATAAAGTCATTCTTTTTGTGACAGGTGGGATATTGCCTTCAAGTGTTATGCGATCTGGCTTGTGATACCAATCTCTGAGCACATAAAGAACATGAAGTCCAAGTTTGGTGCCTGCAAATAGTGGGCCAAGAAGGACAGAATGTTTCATAGGGATGTAGTATGGTATATTATACATGCCTCAATCAGGTTTAGTATGCCAATACAGCTTTCATTTGTCATCCCTGTCTACAACGAAGCCGGAAACGTGTTGCCATTTGGTGAGGAAATTGTGGCGCAAGCAGCGACTCTCGGCCTATCATATGAAATATTATTTATAAATGATGGAAGTAGGGACGATACACAGAGTGAACTTCGAGTATTCCAAAAAAAACACTCCAAAGTGGTTAGTGTCATAGAGTTTCGAACCAATTTAGGAAAGGCTGCTGCCTATATGGCAGGATTTGCGAATGCTACGGGCGATCGCATCATAACTCTCGATGGAGATGGCCAAGATGACCCAAGGGAGATATCTCATTTTTTGGCAAAGCTAGATCGTGGGTACGATTTGGTAGTGGGATGGAAACAAGCACGACGAGATAGTTTTATAAAAAATACTACATCAAAATTATTTAATGCAGTGACGGGATTTATATCCCCAGTAAAACTTCATGATTATAATTGTGGGCTGAAAGCCTATACCAAAGAGGCAGCAAAAGACTTATCTCTCTATGGAGAACTTCATCGATATATTCCTGTTCTTCTTTCTCGTCGCGGGTATGCCGTCACCGAAATTCCGGTCAATCATCGAAAGCGAATATCAGGAAATAGTAAATATGGACCTATACGGTTTATCAACGGATTTTTAGATCTATTTACTGTGGTATCCCAGACACAGTTTCGTGCCAGACCTATGCATTTGTTTGGCTATATTGGCTCGTTATTTTTTGGGGCAGGCTTTGTCGCTGGCTTATATCTGACGTTTGTAAAATTTGCGTTTGGTCAATCGATAGGGAGTAGACCATTGTTGTTGTTCTCTGTCATGCTTATGATTATGGGCGTGCAAATTGGTATTACTGGACTTATGGGTGAGTATTTGGTCGTCGCTTCCCATAGTAAAGATACAAGTCCGGACATAAAAACTCTTATTGCTCATGGCTAACACTACCCCCACGAACTATCAAAAACATCAGACGACCAATCGTATACAACGTTTTTTGATAGATCGATTTAACAGGCGACTTATTGAGTATATTCATCTCTGTGGTAATGTCCGCAACATTTTAGACGTTGGGTGCGGTGAGGGGTTTAGTTTATCGTTCATTCAAAATTCAGGGGTTACGGCAAAGCTTGCGGGAGTGGATGCATCTGCCGAGTCGCTTGCGTTGGGAAAGAAAGAATTTCCTCATTTGAACTTGCAGCGCGGTGACATATACGCACTTTCTGCTAAATCCAAATCATATGATCTCGTGTTATGCACCGAGGTATTAGAACATTTAGAAAATCCAGATAAAGCGATTGAGGAATTGAAACGCGTAAGTCGTAACTATGTCATAGTTTCTGTGCCAGATGAACCGTGGTTTATGATTGCAAATTTTTTACGTGGTAAATATCTTTCACGGTGGGGAAATCACCCAGAACACATAAATCATTGGTCTAGGCAGGGGATAGTAGATCTCCTTACCTCGCATGGGTACGAAATTTTTCGTTGTGCTAACCCGTTTGCGTGGACAATCATTCTTGCAAGAGTCGCATGATTTTTTTAAACCAAAGTAGACTGATGATACATATGCGAAAGCTTTTTTTACGAATTGTTTCTTCACCTTTCCCATTATATTTTTGTGTCATTGCATTTGTGCTTTATTTTGGGCTTATTACCGCGCTTCGTCATCAGCATTTGTTATCGCTTCGTTTGGATTTAGGAAACATGGATCAGACAGTGTGGAATGTAGCCAATGGTCACGGGTTTGTCTTGACAGATCCAGAATCAGAACGAGAGGTGTCGCGTTTAGCCTATCATGCGGATTTTCTTCTTATATTACTAGCTCCTCTGTACTGGATTTGGTCGAGTCCGTATATGTTGCTGTTTGTACAAGTGATTATCGTAGGGCTTGGTGCGCTCCCACTGTATTGGATAGCAGATAAAACATTGCGATCTAAGCCGCTCGCACTCATGTTTGCGGTGGCGTATTTGCTCTATCCGCCCCTAGAACGGGCGCTTATGTATGATTTTCATGCGGTAACCCTAGCTACGTCATTTTTACTTTTTGCGTATTGGTACATGGATACACAGAAGTGGGGGAGATTTTTGATCTTTGCGTTGCTTGCGGCTTTTTGTAAGGAGCAGATATGGATTGTCTTGGTCATGATGGGAATATATATCTCCATTTGGAAGAAGAAAGTTGCATTTGGTGCAACAGTGAGTGTGATAAGCAGTCTTATATTTTATTTATTATTTTGGAAAGTGATACCTGCGTACGCGACAGCGAATCAGCATTTTGCGTTGAAATATTTATCTGATTTTGGAGGCGACATGGACACGATACTTGTGTCGATGATTCGTGATCCTGAGCTGCTTTTAAAGACTGTTTTTGCTCCGGATCGGGCGTGGTTTTTATTTCAGCGATTTGTACCCGTCGCATTTTTATCCATATTGGCACCATGGAAACTACTGTTTGCAAGTGTGGATTTCGGCCTGAGTTTGCTCAGCAGTAATCAATTTATGCGGAGTATTGATTATCAATACAACAGCATAGTCACTCCATTTATATTTATAACCAGCGTCGAAGGGTTGGCGAGGATTATGACTTTTGTGAAGAAGAAAAAATATGCATGGACTCAGTTTGCTGTGGGTATATTCGTGTTGACCACATTACTTTCTTCGTATATATGGGGCGTGATGCCAAAGGGTGCGCATTCACTTTCATGGTATTATTTTCGAGAGCCAGCGGGATATGCCACGATGAAGCATGTGTTGGAAAACATTGATTCGAAGTATTCGGTTTCGATAACAAACAATTTGGGAGCACAAGTGTCACAACGACGTGAGTTGTATAATTTTCCCGTTCGTTCGCACGAAGCTGATTTCGTCGTGGTCAAGCTAGATGACAAAGCAGCATGGCCAAGTTTAGCAGAACAAATTACAGTTGCCGACGAGTTGCGACAGGATTCAAACTACATATTATATGCACGTACTGGAAGCTTTTCAGCATTTCGAAGAAAAGACTTGTAGTTTCCTTATTGCATAAAAAGTTTTTGTCCTGTCATAATGGTCTATCTATAAGGAGAAAAAAATATGAGTGATCAAGTGTCCAAGAATTGTCCAAAGTGTGGTAATCCATTGACCGATGTGCAAACTACTGCGACAGGAAAAAAGCTTATCCGTTGTAGTACTGGTCATTGGAACAAAGAGACAAAGAAGAATGAAGGCTGTGATTATGTGAAATGGCTTGAGGTAGAGCCAGAGACACTTGATGAAAAGTGCCCCAAATGCGGCAACCCTCTCATGATGGTAGTGACGCGCTTCGGCAAAAAGATGAAAAAATGCAGCACGGGTGGGTGGGACAAAGTAGCCAAAAAAGCTACAGGTTGTGATTATGTGGAGTGGATAAACGGCACAACTGTACCTCTCGAAGAAGAATGCCCAGAATGCGGATCTACGCTAGTTCTATATACGACCGCTTCTGGTAAACGCATGAAGAAATGTTCAACCGCTGGATGGGATAGAGATAAAAAAGTAGCGACAGGATGCACGTATGTCCAATGGCTCAAAGTTGGAGAAGACCTAGAACAACCACCTCCACCAGAAGAACAATAATCCTATTTGTGGGATAATAGCGAGATGCAATCCATCTGGAACTCACTTCCGAAACCTTTTTTTGTCCTCGCGCCGCTTGAGGGGGTGACCGATACGGTTTTTCGTCGAATTGTAGGTAGTTGCGCACGTCCCGATGTATTTTTTACCGAATTTACCAGCTCTGATGGATTTTGTTCTGTAGGGCGGGATTCTGTGATGGAAAATTTTCGGTATACCCCCGAAGAGCAGCCTCTTATCGCACAAATTTGGGGAAAAAATCCAGAACATATGTATGAGACAGCGGTAGAATTATCAGGCATGGGATTTGCAGGGATAGATATAAATATGGGTTGCCCAGATCGCACAGTGATGAAAAATGAATGTGGTGCTGCAATGATAAATACGCCGCTTGTTGCAGGTGCAGTAATCGCAGCGGTCAAACGTGGCGCGGGTACGCTTCCGGTAAGTGTCAAAACACGTATAGGAGTGAAAAAAATTATTACTGATGAGTGGATTTCGTTTATTCTCGATCAAAACATAGCAGCGCTCACTGTCCACGGGCGAACAGCTGCTGAGATGTCCAAAGTTCCAGCTCACTGGGATGAGATAGCTCGCGCTGTAAGTATTCGGGACAAAAAAGGTCTTGCGACCAAAATTATAGGAAACGGTGATGTGAAAGATGTGCAAGATGGGTTAGCAAAAGTCGCAGCATTTGGCGTGGATGGCGTCATGATAGGACGGGGAATTTTTAATAACCTTTGGTGCTTCGATAAATCAGAGACACCACATCTGGCCACAACAGGTGAATTGTTTTCTGTCATGGAGCAGCATATCAAAATGTTTGATGCAGAGTGGGGGAACCGCAAAAGCTACGCATTGCTAAAAAAGTTCTTCAAGATATATATCACGGGGTTTGGAGGGGCGTCGGAAGCACGTCAGCGGTTTATGGAAACGGCAAACGCCAGTGAAGCGCTTTCGTTGTTAGGTCAATTATCGCATCCTGTGTAATCCATTTTCCCTTCGAGATCTACGAAATATTCTTTGAAATTTGGTATAGATCTCTGATCTGCTAAACGTTGCTCCAGGACGCGCATCTGTTTGCTCCATAAGTGATGGGAATACCGTTTCTGGGAATTTTTCTACAGATACATCTACCTGCCAAAATGTGATACCGACACGCGCAAGAAGCGGAGGATTTAGGCAGGTGAGCACGTCGTGTATATCAATATTGCGCAGTGCGTCACTGTGTATATAAATAGATGATGGTTTTCGGTCACGAAATCCGAGGATGTTTTGATTCGCCATGGTTTGAATTTGGCGAGCGAGTGTCTCTGCTGTTTCTTGTATACGTTTGGACATCGTAAAAAGAAGCAAGGCTTTATGTAAATATAAACGTTTTCGACATAAATGCAACTGTGAAATTTCTTACTACTTTCGTATATAATTTTATAATGACTAAATTTGTTGCAAGTATTTTAGGTGTTGTAGTGGTGCTTGGGATCATGGGATACGTACGGTTTCGCTCCAGCATGCAGAATTTTATTCCTAACTTTGTTGAAACATCTATCCCTTCTCCTACACCTATGCCGCTCGCCGAGTTGACGATTCCGTATCTTCGTGCGCGTTCATATACGAGTGCCTTAGGAGAACGCACAAAATTATATGATAGAGATTCGTATACTGCTTACACTACTTCCTATGTATCTGATGGGTTGAAAGTGAACGCACTCCTTACAATACCTCGTGGAGATTCTCGTAAATATCCGGCTGTAGTGTTTGTACATGGATATATTCCGCCGACTTTGTATGTAACCACAGAAAAATATGTGGAATACGTGGATTATCTCGCTCGAAACGGTTTTGTGGTATTAAAAATTGATTTGCGAGGGCACGGGGAGAGTGAAGGGGAAGCAGGTGGTGCATATTATAGTTCTGATTATGTCATCGACACACTCAACGCGAGGGCAGCGCTTGCAAGTTCTAATTTCGTGCTCCCAGACAAAATTGGTCTATGGGGACACAGTATGGCAGGAAACGTTGTTATGCGGGCTTTTGCTGCGGCTCCCGCGATTCCAGCAGTTATAGTGTGGGCTGGCGCTGGGTATACCTATCAAGACTTATTAGAGTATCGGATATCTGACCAAAGTTACAGACCACCCTCCACGCTGGCAAATAGATCGCGAAGGCGAGAATTGCTACGGCAAACTCATGGAGACTTTTCTCCCACAAGTACATTTTGGAAACAAGTAGCGATTACGGATTATCTCCCTGATATTCGAGGTGCGGTAGAGTTGCACCATGCACAGGATGATGATGTAGTCAGTGTCGAGTACAGTAGAAATCTTACGAAGTTACTGGCTAAAACGACGGTTGCTCACACTCTCTATGAATATCCAAGCGGCGGACATAATATTTCGGGGGTAAATTTTGGTGTTGCTATGCAACGCACTGTAGATTTTTACAAAAAATATCTTACCCAATAAACCACTGTTATATCCCAAGAAGAGCGTTTATTTTTGCTATCACGGTTTCGATAGATGTGTTTGCCTTGACAAGGAATTCGTTTGCCCCTAACTCCATAGCGGTTTTTTGTTCTGTGTCGAGGTTGGTCATAACAAGAATAGGAATAGCGGAGGTTTTTGGATCTTTTTTCAATTCTTGCAGCACATCAAAACCATTCATGCCCTCGGGAAGCATTATATCGAGGATGATAAGGTCGGGTGGTGGAGTTTCTTTGGCCCGAACGAGTCCCGCTTTGCCAGTGCTGACGGCGGTAAATATAAAGCTCTGCGTGTCGAATGCGTCTTTATACACGTTTTGAAGTGTTTGATTATCTTCAATCATCAAGACATGTTTCATAATTGATCCTCCTGTATAGCGCGAAGAACAACACTATCTCTAGCATAGGTATAATGTGTACGTAACGCAACCTTTTGTAATGTATATTGCATTTTGACATATAGAGGAATACACTCAAGGAAATTACGTGATCTCATATTGGGATTATGGCTGCAAACACCACACTGATTATAAATACTGGCCTAAAGGAATTAGCCTCCGCATTGTTGTTTCCCGCATCCGCCGCGCGCGTTCGTATGTATGAGCCCGTAGGACGTGGAGTTGTTGAGGTTTCACCACGTGCTCCTGATGCTCATTGGTATGGAGCAGTTGTGGAAAAGAGGGGAAATTTGCCCGCGACAAGAACGATTGCAAATTGGCGGACTTCGTTTGACGAGGCGCAAGTGGTAGGGAGCAAAGAGACCCTAGCTTCACGTGACATAGTGGTTGCGCGACGTGGAAAATTTGGCAGTATCTATATGAATCCTAAAACGTATGAAATCACGTTGGTGTATTATGGTGCTGACGTGCAGCTGGCAGCAGGAAAATTTTTAGCCAAACCTGTAGTTCCGCGAAGTATGTTTCATTAAATTATAGTATTTCTTCACCTTTCCTCTGAATTCTTTGATAGAATAAATTATCGTTCATTAGTAAGCGAAAGGAGACAGAATGAATAAAACTATAGTATATATAGCAGGTGTGATATTGTTTTTGATTGCTGGGTTATATGTATATCAAGCCAATCAGTCAAAAAATATTTCTGTAGATTCTGGGCAGAGTGTAGATTTGTCAAAAAGCATAAGCCCGATACCAACCAATGATTCCGAGAAGGAAGTCAATGTTGGTGGGCGATATGTATCATATACGAAAAGCGTATTTGATCAGGCTCGAAACACCCGACGAATATTATTTTTCTACGCGTCATGGTGCCCGACATGCAGGCCCGCTGATGCAGATTTTAGTGCAAACCAAGCAAACCTTCCAAGCGATATGACGCTGATTCGAGTAAATTATAACGACCCCGAAACTGATAGCGAAGAAAAAGCGTTAGCCAAAAAATACGCAGTTACCTATCAACATACGTTTGTACAGATCGATGAAGCCGGAGAAAAGGTTACAGTATGGAATGGTGGAAAGACATCTGATGTATTAGAAAAGATTAAATAAGTATTTATGAAATCTATAGGAATTGTTGGACTTGGCATCATGGGTAGCGGCATGGCAGCAAATTTTCTGAAAAAAGGATTTGTTGTGTATGTGTGGAATCGTTCAGAAAAAGCTACAAAGCCACTTGTCGTGAAAGGTGCTGTCGTATGCGCTACACCGCGCGAAGTGTCAGAAAAAGCTGAGGTGATCTTTGAGGTGACAGCAAATGACGAATCATCACTCGCAGTTTGGACAGGGGAAGAAGGAATACTCGCCGGTGCAGGTTCGGATAAAGTTTTAATTGCGTCTGCAACCCTTTCTGTGCGGTGGATAGATGAGCTTTCCAGTATTTGTCGAGATAAAGGTGTCACATTTTGTGATATTCCAGTCACAGGCGGTAGAGTTGGAGCGGAAACCGGAACCCTAACACTGCTTTGTGGAGGGGAGGCTACTATTATCAAATCACTTCAACCTGTGTTTGATGCGATAGCAAAAAAAGTGTTTTATTTTGGGGCAGCTGGAAAAGGAATGAGATACAAACTGATTTTGAATTTCATGCAAGCACTGCATATCGTCGGATTTGGGACTGCTATGAAAATGGCCAAAGCACACCATATGGATTTAGAGACAGTGGCACAGGCGCTAGCAGAGAGACCGGGGGGCGTGGTGACAGAAATTGCCAAACATCGATACTTCAAAGACACTGATCCCATAACGTTTTCCATAGAATGGATCGTAAAAGACCTTACCTATGCCAAACAATACGCAGGTGATTTGGATGTGCCACTTCTGGATGATGTGTTGGATGTGTACAAAAAATCTCTGGCCGCTGGTCATGGCGATGTCGACTGGGCGAGCGTGAATCGAGAAGAATAATCACCTTCGCTTGATTCACTTGCTATAATCCATGACATGCCAGATTTTCGTCGTCCCCTCACTCATCGCGGTAGGTCGTTACGCAAAGAAGCCGCAATAGGCGCTTCAACGCGATCTCAAAGTACATACTTGGACAATGTAAATCAGGATGAGGCCAATATTCGAGCTGGGGCCTCTGCTACAGTTTGGCAACTGCGACATGGTGATAAAGAGCTTCAAGCGTTTGCACTCACGCAGCTTAAAGAGTTGATAGACAAATATAGCAAAGTTTTTGGAGATCAAAATGGCACAAGCGGCGCGTATCTTACTCGTATCTCTAGCGAACTAAATGTGGATTTGGGCGACATACTGCAAACCCGAGGGGAAAAAGAAGCAGTGCTCGCACTTATCAGCAGGCGTCGACCTCGGAGATCACGTCGATAAAAGGATTTATTTTCTGGAAATATCGCGATGAATATTTGCTCGACCAGTTTCTATGTCTATCGTGCCACTGGCATAGTCCTGTATTCGTCGTAACAGTTGTCGTTTCACCTCAAGTGGTCCTTTTTTCTTTTGCATCTCTGTCGTATTGTATCGTCGCATAGCAGTAGATATTGCACGGTCATCCATGCGTAGAACTTCATCCACGAGGCGATTATATGATTGTTCAGGTACGTCCCATCGTTGGGCAAAGTGGATATGCTCAGGATCGAGAAATTCGATGCGTAATTTTTCTGAATACTTTCTAATTATTTCAGCTTCTCGTGTGTAGCTTGCAGGTATATATTTGCGCATATTCGCTCCATTTGGTTGATTATAGCACTTCAAAAGGCTATAATGCGCTCTCTGACTTCCAGAATTTATTATGAAAGCATTCCGAGCATTTATTGCCAAAATTCAAATACAAAGCAAACGTCTCCAAAAGTTTCTCGCAGCACGCGGTAAAAAGGTGACCGCATATGTCGATCGCAATCCCAATAAGAGTTTTTATATCGCAATTGCGCTACTCGTGCTTCTTATCGTGGTAAGCAACATCGTAGGTGCGCCCAAAGTAGCCACAAAAAAGGATACAGCGCAAGTAAAACAGGTACAGCTCTATTCGGTAGGATCTGCGCCTCGCATGAACGTGTTAGCAAAGGTGGAAAAGTCCGGAGTGATCACGATTTCGGCACAAACTCCGGGGATTGTCTCGTATATCAATGCCACCTTGGGTCAAACAGTAGGGCGTGGGCAGAATGTGTTGGGATTATCAAGCAACTATCAGGGAGGAAACACGGCGTCACTTTCAAGGCAATTGGCACAAACACAGTATCAAAATGCGCTCGACACCCAGCAAATCCAAAAAGATATTATAGGCAGCCAAAGAGAACTCGCCCAAAAAGCAGATACGAATGCAGATCAAATGAGACAGATCACCAATCAATCTATCGCGTCTACCCAAGATCTTGTAAATCTAAATTCCGAAATAGTAGCAGGGCTGGATAGTTCTATAGCATACCTTGTCAGCACCAATGTTGGTGGGGCAAATGATGCGGTGATTTTGGCTACCAAAGAGCTCAAAAGCCAATTTTTGGCAGGATTAAATGGTGCCAAGCAAGGGTTGGCACTGGCGCAACTTACCTCACCAGATGGCACCACGGCAGCTATCCTTTCTGATCTTGGTCGAGATACAGCAACCAGATCTTTGGATTTGCAGGAAAAAATGATAGCATTGAGTCTCGAAATATCCAGAATTCAGCTTCAGATTGCACAAGTGGTGGAGGGGATGATGTTCCCAGTATCACCGTTTGCGGGTACTGTGGAGCGCATATTTGTGCACGTTGGTGAAGCAGTAAATCCAGGTATGCCGCTTGTTGAGATTTCTGGTGACGAAACGACCAAACCGACTATCGCTGTGGCATATGTGTCAGGAGATATCGCACGCGCGGTGTCGAAACTTGAAGACAGTACTATCCGCATAAATAGCACGACTTCTATAACTGTCAAGCCCATGTATGTGTCGACACAAGCGGTGAGTGGATCACTCTACGCGGTTTACTTTGCGATTCCTGCAGAATACGCCAGTGCTACCACGAATGATGGGTATGTCACCGTAGAACTTCCGATAGGATACATGAATACGTCTGCCGCAGTGCCGTATATCCCCATCGACAGTGTGTATCAGACCAAAGATGCAAGTTATGTCTATGTTGAGCGAAACGGAAAAGCAGAAAGTCTCACATTGGAACTAGGTAATGTGTATGGAAGCTATGTCGAAGTGAAAAAAGGTTTATCTGTAAACGATAAAGTCATAGTAAACCGCAATGTAATCGCGGGAGATGCAGTTTCGGGGATGAGCAAATGAAAAAGCGAGTTGCCTCATACCTTGGCACGCTGAAGTTCGACAAATCGCTTCTGAATAGTTTCCAAGCGAAATACCTCTCAAACGTTCGTATCCCGATACTTTTGATCCTCATGACTATCCTTATGGGAGTCGTGGCGTTTCAAAGTATCCCACGGAGGCTCAATCCTGAGATAAAAATTCCGATAGTCGTTGTTTCCACGGTACTTCCGGGAGCTAGCCCAGACGATGTAGAGCAGCTGCTTACCATTCCCCTCGAAAAACAGCTCAAAGGAGTCGAGGGTATAGACACGATGAATTCTCAGTCTCGGGAGAGCGTGTCGGTCATCACTCTGCAGTTTGTATCCAGTCGTGAGGTGAAGGATGCAGAAAGCGATGTACAGGCGCTCGTAGATAGACTCAATACTCTGCCAGATGATGCCATGGAACCCAATGTACTTTCTGTGGACTTTGAGAACCAACCATTTTGGACATTTGCTATATCGACTTCGGCCGACACAGCATCTCTTATGCGGTTTTCCAAGGAGTTAGAGGCCAAAGTGGAACAGGTGGCATACGTGGACCATGTAGACACCTCAGGACTCGATGAGCAGGTGATAGAGGTTGTGGTAGATCCAGCGCGTGCGAGACAGTATGAGATTGGTCCATTGCAGATATCGGGTATGCTCCAGTCTGCAGCCAAGTCGTTTCCCGCGGGACTGGTAAATTCTTCGGCCTCTGTATTTTCTCTCACCATAAATCGCCAGATAAATACGATAGATGACATACGTAATCTAGAGATCAAAAATGGCGAGGCAATCTTGCGACTTTCTGATATCGCCAATGTCTCGGAGCGATCCAAAGCGGGTCAGACGCATACGTTCATCACCGACCCCAAAAATCCTACTCGTCGGGCGGTGCAGTTCTTTGTGTACAAAAATAAGTCCGCAGATATAAATAAGTCATTTAAAGCAGTTGAACCAGTGGTACACGATTTTGTGGCTAAATACGACGGGAGATTTTCGCTGTATTCCATAGAAAACACTTCTGACCTCATCGACAAACAGTTTGGTGATTTGTACACAGAGTTTTCCAACACAAGCATTCTTGTGTTTATTTTGCTTCTCATATTTTTGGGCCTTAGGCAGGGGATCATCTCAAATGTCACGGTGCCACTTACATTCCTCGGAACTTTCGCTGTTATGAGCGCATTAGGGCTTACGTTAAACTTCCTTACTGTGTTTTCTCTGCTTCTGACACTCGGAATCCTCATCGACGACACGATTGTGGTGGTTGCTGCTATGACGCGATATCACAAGACAGGGAAGTTTACGCCGTTTGAGACGGGGGTCATGGTGTGGCGAGATTTCATCACCCCCCTGTGGTCTTCTGCTATTACTACCATTTGGGGATTTGTCCCATTACTGCTTGCCACAGGGATTATCGGAGAGTTTATAAAATCTATACCACTCGTCGTTACCACCACCATGATTTTATCTACCGTCATCTCAACATTTATTACGATTCCACTCATGATTATTTTGCTTAAACCCGAGTTTCCAAAGCGGGTGAAATCACTCTTTACTGTGATTGGAGTTCTTGCGTATCTCGGGCTATTTGTGTCTACCGCTCCCAAGAATGCGTTGGTTGTACCTATTCTTGTCGTAGCATTGGTAGTACTTGTCATCGGGTATCGTACACGCAAAGCACTAGCCGCTAGCTGGAACGCGTATCTTAAACGAAATAAGAAATTATCTGTTTGGTTGCGCAAAGCAGGAGACATCTCTGAACATGGACTTATAAACGTAGAGGGCTTGAGCCACAGTTATCGCAAGGTCATAGAAAACATATTGAGATCGGAGAAAGCTCGCAAACAAACGGTATGGGCCATCACCACATTTACTATCGTCGCTTATATTTTGCTTCCATTGGGACTCGTGAAAAACGAATTCTTTCCGAAAGACAACCAAGACTTGCTGTATGTGGGAGTTGATCTACCAAGCGGGACAAATAATGAGTTGGTCACTGCAGAGACCATCAGACTCGGCAACGAGCTTAAAAGCACGCCAGAGCTAGATTTTCTCGTCGGCGAAGTAGGGTACGTTTTTCTTTCTACTGGTGCTCGCCAAGCAGATCCAGATGCGATTCTCTACACATTGCACCTTACCAAACACGAAGATCGTAAACTTACCAGCGGAGACATAGCAGAAAAAGTTCGAGAGAGATTTGCAGGAT
>CAZXHY010000022.1:0-19713 GCA_964639945.1 uncultured Gammaproteobacteria bacterium | reverse complement strand
TCTTAACCCAGCCGTAAAACGGCAGCGTTTCGAAAAAAATCGAAACCCTCAGAGACTACATGTCAGGGGAGAATGACTATTAACTTTTAACAAATTAACAATTAACCATTTTTGGTTAAAAGTGAATTGTAAATTGTTAACTGTTGTTTTCGAAGATATAGTCCGAACTGAATGGCGACATTCAGATTAACAATATTGTCGGTCTCTATCCAGTGTGGGCGATTGATTCTTGAGGGGAGCTCTCTACAGTACGAGAGGACCTAGAGGGACAGATCCCTGGTGTGCCTGTTGTTAAGCTTTCGAGCTGGCAACGCAGGGTAGCTAGATCTGGACGGGATAAGCGCTGAAAGCATCTCAAGCGCCAAGCCCTCCCCAAGATGAGGAATCGTTATAGACCACCCGTAGATGACGGGTTTGATAGGCGAGAAGTGTACGCACCGCAAGGTGTTTAGCTAACTCGTACTAATCGGTCGAAGTTGTGGGGAACAAAGGATTCCCGAGGGTTAAACCTTGGGAGACTGTTTCCGAGACGAGAATGACGCCATGGTTTGATTGAACATTCTCCCTTATGTGGCAACTACCTATATATTTGTATTATGATGGCTATCGCGCGAAGCATATTTTTGCTTCGCTCCTTGAGCCTTTCGGTCTCTTAAGCAGTATGGCACCACCCTTTCCCATTCCGAACAGGGAAGTGAAACATACTAGCGCTGACAATACCTGTTTCTAAAGGAACCGGGAAGATAGGTCGAGGCCGGGGGACTCAAGGAGTCACTATTCTAAACATTCGTTGACTTATTTATGCCCTGCGTAATCGGAATTACTTCGAGTACAACTTCATCCTAAACCATTTTGACAACATTTTCTGTCGAAAATATTGCAAACTGGTAAGATGAGTATGTTTCCGTAAGCAGGTATCTATTATCCCGCATCCCATGCGGGATTTTTGATGGCTACTTAAGTGAACAATTTCCCAATTGTGAACTTAGTAGTTATCAATGGTCAGGAACAAGGTGACGTATCCATTGATGGTTACTTTGGAGTTTATTCTTCTTCTGGAAGATTGAGCGCGCAGGAGTTCGGTCCAAATTCTAAATCATCGGTATTTTTTGGTGCTGATTTTTTTCCAGAATTAATCGTCATAATCTTTTCAAAGTTTGATGGGATGGGTGCTGCGTGTTCTTGTTGGAATTCTACAAATGCCTCAGCCGTGCGCATATCTTTGAGAGGATTAAATAAAATGATATAGCGCATATTGGCGCTCCGTGCTGCGCCCGGCATCATGGGTTGTGCTGTGTGTGCTGGTAATACTTGGATATTTTCCGGAAGTCTCATAAGCGTTGAGAGTGATGTGTAAAATTGTTTGGTTGTCTCGGTGGATTCTGTGCCACAATCGCATCGACCAATAGCATCTATAAAAAGCGTGTCGCCACTGAGTAAAAATGTGTCATCGAGCAAAAGCGCTACTCCTTCTGGGGTATGACCGGGGGTTGGAATGATGGTCACTGTGGCATCGGTGGCAAGCTTGGGCAATAGTTTTTCCATGTGTTCAAATGAAAATGAAACCTTTGTTTCTTTTGGTAGCAAATAGGGGATGCGAAACTTTTTTGCAAGTGCTCGAGCACCAGAGATATGGTCTGCATGTATATGAGTATCTACGACTGCGATTGGCTTGAGACTGTGTTTTTTTATGTGATCGATATACATGTCGATGTGTTGTGCCGGATCCACAATAATCGTAGATACTTTATCCGGAAGTACCACCATATAAGATAAACAGCCTTTTCCGAGGCGTTTGACTTGATAGACCGTGAGGGTAGATCGTTTATCTAACACCGTGGCTATATCATAGATATTGTTCCATGCCTTGAGACCGCCTTCGAGTGCTTGCGCGTTGAATCCACGCTTGATCAAGCGTTCTGCTGCGGTTTTTGCATCTTTTGTGTCCTCACCAAAAACTACAATAGGGTGGGATTTGGGTAGCTTTGACGCTTTGTGATCTATGTCTTTGAGGGGGATATTTATACTATCGTATAGCGACCATGTCGAGAATTCAGATGGTGTACGAATATCAATGAGGGTAACGGAATTTTTAGACTTCAATAAATCGTAGAGGGATTCTGGAGTAATAATTGCATTCATTTGATACCTATTATAGCATGCTGACGCGACGTTTACCATCCTTAAAATGTATTTTATGTGACAATTTATACTTATTTATTTGACAAGGCGGGTAGCGCTATAGTACCCTCCGTATGAAGGGTGGAACCTATATGAATGAACAACTAAAGCAAATAGCACAAAACAAAGAAGCAGCAGCGCCAAACGAGCAGCAAAAAGTGTTTTACGAGCATTGGAAGCAGGAGGCTGCACGCGCAAATCAAGCTGAAAAGATGGCAAATCAACATGCGAGAGATCGTATGAAAGGCCTTTCCGCTCCCGAACTTCGAAAGATAGGGGCAAAGCAATTGCTTTGGGGTTGGGGATTAAGCTTTATAAATGGCATTGGTATGTTTGGGGGTTGGGTAGGTGGTATTGTGGGTGGCCAAGCGATTGGCACCGCTATTGGCTTGTCTGCAACTGGTGCCTTCTTAGGGTCAGTAGGGCTTGGGGTTGCGGGTATAGTTGGTGGAGCTGTAGCTGGTTCAGAAGTGGTTCGAGTGGTATACGAAAAATTTGCAAGAAAGATGGATACAAGCTTGCCAGCGTTGGATAAAAACGATCGAATTATTGGAGACGTATTGTCTCTGTCACTTATTACGCCGCCTATGGTTGCCGGAGCGCGAAATGTGTTTGAAGGGTATAATCAAATGAAGTCTATACAGTAACAATGAGTTGTTTGGACATATATGAGTGATTTAGCAAAGCAGATAAAATTTACCACCTTATTTACGTCGGAAGAGAAGATCGATATTCTTGCATCCTTTGATACATTTTCTGAGTCTGATCGGGAACAATTAGCAGATATTATCGCTGAATATGATCAGAAATTTGATTCGATTCTGACTACTTTCAAGCAGAACATGAATAGCAAGCTTGATGAAATGGAAAAGAACACCTCTCCAGCAAGTGCCGGCTCGATGCGTGAGGCAGTAGGGAAGATCAAGTCTGGCCTCGATGCTATAGCGGTACGTCCTACTTCTTGAGAACTGTTGTCTGACTGCGTATTCTCTACCTAATCGCATCATCCTGAGTAAACTTATATCTAAGCGTATATTACCCTCTGCACATTGCGTAACGTAGCCAGATTGGTATATAATCCCCATATCCCTAATGAAAGGTGGATATTGTGAATGCCAAAAAAAGCAGTAACTAAAGAAAAAACAGAAGAACCAAAAGCACCAGAAACTGATTCTCCAACTGTACAATCTCCCAAAGTAGCCAAATCAAATCACGCCGCAACAAGCATGGAAGAACTTTTGGCGGGAACTGGATATACCCTCAAGGGTTTGAAGAAGGGTGATGTGGTAGAAGGACTTATTACACGTATTTCCTCTCGAGAAATCGCCATCGACACAGGTAGCAAAACCGAAGGTGTCGTCATGGATAAAGAAATCGAAACATACAAAGATATGCTTTCAAAGCTTAAAGTGGGGGATAAAGTGGTCGCTCAGGTTATTGTTGCCGAAAACGATCGCGGACAGAGTGTATTATCTATTCGAAAATCTCTCCTTGATAAACGATGGACACAGCTTTCTGATATCCAAAAGAGTGGCGAAGCGGTAGAGGTCGTGCTTCGAGAGCCAGTGCGGGGTGGAGTATTAGTCGACTATGGTGGTCTTCGTGGATATATCCCTCTTTCTCAGGTAGATTCTACGCTTTCTAAGCAACTCGATAAATCTTCAGGACGAAGAATTCGTGCAAAAGTTGTCGAAGTAGATGCTGCGAGTAATCGTTTAGTATTTTCCCAACGGGCAATCGCCGAAGAAGCAGCACTCTTTAAGCAGAAAGAGCTTTTGGATGTCGTACCTGTTGATACTACAGTAGAAGCGACCATCACAGGTGTAGCTCCATTTGGTGCATTTGCTAAGTTTGGGGTCGAAAAAGAAGGAACAAAGCATGAAATTGAAGGACTTATCCATATTTCTGAAATCGCATGGGAAAAAGTCGACGATCCAAATCAGTATCTAAAGACTGGTGACACCATGAAAGTAAAGATAATCGGCGTTGATGGTGCCAGCGGTAAAGTCACACTTTCTGTGAAGCAATTATTACCAGATCCTTGGGAACATGTCTTGGATATGTTCGAAAAGGATACAACGGTCACTGGAAAAGTTACCCGTGTGACACCATATGGAATCTTTGTTGAGTTGTCTCCTGGGGTAGAAGGGCTCGTACACATAAGCAAAGTAGCTCCCGGAGCAGAACCTAAGGCAGGAGACGAAATTACTTGTTTGGTGGAAGACCTAAAGCCAGATCAGCGTAAAATTAGTCTATCGATGACATTGACTGAAAAGCCAATGGGATATCGATAAATAGTTTATTATGACAGAGTCAGCACCAGCCATGGGCTTTCGAGCTCAGATGAGAGAAGCGCTTTCTCGTGAGCCTATTTCTTTAGTTCCTGTAACCGAACACAATCTTCCTCGATTTGATAAAGTTCTCACTAACCTCAATACTATGGCGTTGTCCACCGATGGTATGGTTTCATTTACTGGTGATCCTAACGAATCTAACGCAGAATGGTTTGCTAATGTAAAAAATTTGTGGCTGTATGGCGCCAAAGATGGAGATTACTCAAAACCAGAAAATGTGGAGGGATTTATCAATGTCTATCAACCAGAGCATATGGATAAAGTGAACAAATGGTTGCAGGAGCAAAATCAGCGTCCCTATTTGGAAAACAGCGTCGTTGAGTACGCATCATTCGGACTTCATAGTGATACCAATCCAGATCTCGAGATGAGCGCTACCAAACAAGCGCTGTCAAAAGTATTTGTTTTTGATGTGGAAAAGAAATATCAAGATGTTCGAGCTGTGACTGTATGGGCAACCCATGATAAAGATAATATGCTCAATCCCACCGAAGCCGCGCAAATTGCAAAATTGGGCGGTAGGCCATTGGGGACTGCTCGATATGCAGAGCATGAAACGGTTGACAGCACATGTTTTATCATTCCTCGTAAAGCGTTTACTGAAGCAATTGTTTCCACCAAGGCACTAACAGCCACTGTATAAAAGGTATTATGTTCTTGTTTGTGTTGACTCCACTGTATTTGCCTCGTATGCTTACCTTGTAAGGTTTATTTATGAAGAAGCGAATGCATTCCCGAAAAGTTGTGCACAAGACAAAAAAGAGAGATAAACAGCGGAGAGACGTATGGCTTGTGGTGCTTTTTTTGCTCGCTTTGGCAACGCTATTTGTGTCTTTTAGACATTCATATCTAGGGCAGACGCTCGGGACGTGTTCTGATCCGTATAATGTGTGCCCTACGTCCACATCTACACCAAAACCCGCAACTCAGACTACACCAGAACCTACAGCCGTCCCCGTGGTTACAACAACTGTAGCACCTGTAAGTACTGCTCCATCTCCAAGTGTTGATCCGAATGCGTCGCCAGCTATATTACCACCGACTACCATAGCCCCATCTGAAGAATCAGATTTGATACCGTATCCCGATGCCATAGACACGCCTGCAATATCAAATCCACGAACGTTGCAATCGTTGATTTCTGATCCAGAAAGTGGGTCTATAACCCCACAAAGCCTCATAGAAGCACCCGCTGCCATCACTGCTGCTTTGTACGAAGTGGCGTATGACAACATCTCTGCACAAATCAGTGCGTTTACCAATTCTATCTCTCATATCGAATCGCCAACTATAAATCGTTTTCGGCTTCCAGCTCAAGTGTGTACGTTTTTAGAAGATGTTGGCATGCAGTGGTTGTGTGAATAATTTTTAATTGGGCATGTAGGCTTCTTTGGTGTAGAATACCCCTATGAAACTTCGAACATCCTATGTGTGTCAACAATGTGGATATGAATCTCCGAGTTGGCTAGGAAAATGTTCCAATTGTGATAGCTGGAATAGCATGATCGAGACGGTACGAGATGTTTCAGCAGCTCACAGTAAACAGGCAACTGTTAACAGTGGCACTGGAGCGAAGCCACAAAAGCTTTCTGAAGTGAAACATATAGAGAAAAATAGATTAAAGAGCGGGTATGATGAGTTTGATCGAGTTATGGGGGGCGGTATAGTTCCGGGGAGTGTTACACTTCTTGCGGGAGACCCAGGGATTGGAAAATCTACATTACTTCTTCATATAATTGGAAAAGTTGGGGGGTTATATATTTCAGGAGAAGAATCAGCAGAACAAGTGAAGCTTCGAGCTAAACGGTTGGGGATAGAGGGGGAGAATATTGCCATACTGGCTGAGACAAACGTTGAATCTATAGTTGGTGCGATTTCCATACTTGGTGAAACTTTAAAAACAAAAGCTGCTATTCCATTGGTTATCGTCGATTCTATACAGACGTTATCGTCTGGCGAGCTTGAGGGTATGGCAGGATCTGTAGGCCAAATTCGTCATAGCGCAGAGCTTTTGATTGCCGCAGCTAAATCACAAGGTGTACCTGTGCTGATTATCGGGCATGTGACCAAAGAAGGGGCGATTGCAGGACCAAAAGTACTAGAGCATATGGTCGATGCGGTATTATATCTAGAGGGAGAGCGGTTTGCCAATGCAAGAATTCTTCGTACACTAAAAAATAGATTCGGCGCTATCGAAGAAGTGGGAATATTTGAAATGGTGGGAGAAGGACTAAAGGAAATAACCAATCCCTCGGCGCTATTTCTACAAGATCGAGTAAAAAATGTTGCAGGTAGTGTTGTGACGGTTATCATGGAAGGAACTCGTCCAATGTTGGTAGAAATTCAAGCACTAGTTGTACCAACACAGCTTGCCATGCCTCGGAGAGTGGGGAATGGCGTGGAGTACAATAGGCTGCAGCTTCTTGTTGCAATTTTACAAAAAAGACTCAACCTTCCGTTAGGTGGATTTGATATTTTTGTCAACGTAAGTGGAGGGCTAAAAATAGAAGAACCATCTGCAGATCTCGCTGTGGCACTTGCCATAATATCTTCCTTCAAAAACAAAGCAGTAGACGCAAAATGTGCCGTGTTTGGAGAGTTGGGATTGCTTGGTGAAGTGCGCCGAGTAGGATCTGAAGAGCGTCGAGTAAAAGAAGCAAAGCGACTTGGATTTTCCACTATTATTTCTCCTTCCAATGCACCCTCCCTCGTGAAGGTCGCAGCTTTATTGGGTTAAAGGAGCGTGTTATATATTTCAGCGTTTTTGTAGGCAATTCATTGTATAATTATAAAGATAAGGTTACTCGTATAGATATGAAAAAACGTGCATCAACATCTATTGTCAAACAAGCAGAAGCTCCAGCTAAGGTGGCGGCACGATCTACTATGACGTTTGGATCAGTGACTAAGCCTACTCGTGCGTTTACACAGGCGCTGGCTGCTGAAATTGTAAAGAGCCTCACCGCACTTGGACAAATATCGAGACGGCCGTTTGAGCACAAAGTCGTAGACTCATCAGTTGAGTCGGTGGGACAGCACCCCATGCTAGTAGATAGTAGTGTGTTGATAGACGGGAGAATTTTGCAGGTAGTAAATAGTGGGTTTATCGCAGGGACACTCGTGATCCCACAGTTTATCCTTCGTGAGGTTCAGCATATAGCTGATGATAGCGACCCTATGCGTAGGGCGAAAGGTAGACGGGGATTGGACATGATCAACGCGCTCAAGAGTCAGAAGGTAAATCCTTGGATTACCTTTAAAGTTGTTCCGGACGATCCCACCGAAACCACGGAAGCAGATAGCAAGCTTGTTGTTTTGGCCAAGCGGTGGAGTGGGGCATTGTTGACGGTAGATTTTAATCTAGCCCATATAGCTCGTGCGCAAGGAGTACGAGTTTTAAACCTAAACGATTTAGCGCAGGCTATGAAAGTTGCGCTCGTTGCAGGTGAAGAGTTTACTATCAAAATTACGCACGAAGGTAGGGAGCGTGAGCAGGGTGTCGGGTATCTAACAGATGGTACTATGGTAGTGGTTGAGAATGCAAAAGATAAGGTAGGTCAAGAACTGACGGTAATTATTACAAAAATTCATCAAACCCCAGCAGGACAGTTATTCTTCGCACGTCTCAAGTAGGGTAGGGCAGGTGGACTGCCTATCGAGTATTTCATCGGATCAATCCCCATGATGTTATAGATTCTCTGCTCATGTATTCATTTGTAGAATGTACGTTTCTTTTATATTGGAAGCTTACTTGTTTTGGTTCGTGTAAATGCTGTGATGATTGAATTCTTTTTTCAATGGCAATACAGGCGAGTTTGGCATGTAACAAGTTATCCACATAAAAAAGGATAAATTTATTTAGAGCGTATAGACAGTATAAATAAAGCATAAATAACTATAAGACTATGATTTTAGAGAAGTAAATAAACTATGGGACTTGACATGAGGGTTGCGAAGTAGTTAACTATATTTATGAAACTGCTTGATTTGGGTTTGGGGACTATCCTAAGGAGCCTAGGATTCAATAAAAAGGCTCGCATGAGTCCATTTGAGAAGGAGAGGCGCAGCTATGAGGCTGATGTGCGCAAGGAGCTTCTCAAGCTCAAGGAAAAAGGCTTGAGTATACCAGTGTTTACGCTTTAAGGATTATAAAAATGGACGAACGAGTAGGGGGTTAGCCTCCTATAGATGTAAAAAATTGCATTAAAAAAGCATCATTACCGCTAGCTTTGGGTTTGGGACTTACTGCTACGAATAATAATGCCTTTTATAACGGATACCATTTTTTGTGGGCACTAGAAATGATATCAAGAGAAACAATAACAATAGTCTAATTTCTTGTCAAATATTTTTTTGAAGCTAATATCTTTGTATTAGCTTTTTGTGACGCCTCAATTGCATCCAATTTAGTTTGGATATTTTTTAGTCTTCTTTATTTTTTATAATACCAAATTATTTCTCACACAATAACTCATTGACAACGATAAAACTGCGCGCTACAATCACCGCAATTCGCGACAAAGTAAAGTATTTGAGTATTTAAACTATTCTAATACATGAATTTTGATATCTACAAAAGTGTAGATAGAGCAAATATACCGTTAGTATTTTGTGTGGGGAATTGATAGTTGGGCAGGCTGTCAATTTCCCACAGAACATATTGACGGTATTTTTTTTTATTGTGATAAAATGCCCACATGAAGAAAAAGATTGTTGTTGGATTAGACTTTGATGGGGTAGTGGCCTACAACCCTGCACGTCTCGCGCGATTTCCCATATCATTTATCAAACGTCATATTCTTGGCGTGCAAAAGGTGCAATTTTTTGTACCTAAAACTCCGATACAGCGCGCTCTATGGGCGCTGGTTCATGAAACAAGCATGTTTCCGTCTCAAGGTGCTACGCTTTTGCGACACCTTGTGCGTTCTGGTCAGATAGAAGCGCATTTGGTGACAGCGAGGTTTGGTTACCTTGAGGAAGGATTGCTGCGTTTTTTGAATCGATGGGATCTCGCAGATTGTTTTACCAGTATTACGCTGAATTCAAAAGAAGAGCAGCCACATAAATTTAAGGAACGCATTATTCGTTTACATAAGTTTTCATACTATGTGGAGGATAATTGGGATATAGTTTCTCATTTGGCTCGTCAACAGGACCATACTGAAGTGCATTGGATCTATAACTTGGTAGACCGCGCCCAGATATATGACTATAAGTATCCATACCTTCAAAAATCACTGGAGCATATATCGAAAATCCACGCGCTTACAATATAATTATCACGCGCTATGAATATTTTGTTTTCTACAACGTATTATCATCCGTATATTTCTGGGCTTTCTTTGTATATCAGACGTCTCGCTGAAGCGCTGTGTAGACGTAATCATAGTGTGTCGATTTTGTGCATGAATCATGATGATTCACTCGCTTCCAATCAGGTATCTGGTGGCGTCCAAATTACTCGGGCGAGACCGTTGGTGCCTTTGCACAAAGGATTTCTTTCTGTGGATTTCGTACGTTTAGCTTGGGTCATGGTAAAAAAATCAGATGTCGTCGTTATAAACTTACCGCAGTTTGAAGGATTTTGGCCGGCATTGTTTGGTAGGATGCAGCAAAAAAAGGTTATCGCCACTTATCATAGCGAGCTCAATTTACCTTCTGGGTTTATAAACAGCATTGTGCAGAGGATTGTAGAAATTGCAAATTTGATGACCCTCTATTTGTCAGGTTCGGTAGTGACGTATACACAGGATTTTGCGGATAATTCAAGGCTGCTACGGCATGTAATCAAGAAAGTTGTTGTATCACTTCCTCCAGTGCCAGTGCCCATTGTGCGCAAGGGGATTATGAAGCGACTCTTAAAGCATATAGGTAGTGTTGATGTGGTGATTGGGGTAGCTGCGCGACTTGCGTCAGAAAAAGGATTAGAGTATCTGTTTGCAGCAGTGCCACAGCTTATATCTGTGATGCATCCCAAGCGATTAAAAATTGTCATCGCAGGTCCAGATACTCCAGTAGGCGAGCGTGCGTATCGAGAGAAAATTCGTAAACTCGAAAGACTTTATTCGGATACGTTAGTGTTTTTGGGTGAGGTTAGTCCTGATGAGATGGGGTCATTTTATGCACTACTTGATGTATTGGTTTTGCCGTCTGTAAATTCGACCGAAACGTTTGGTATGGTACAAGTCGAGGCTATGATGACAGGCGTGCCTGTTGTGGCATCAGATTTGGCCGGAGTGCGAGTGCCGATACGGCGCACCGGCATGGGGATTGTAGTGTCACCTAGAGATAGCGTGGGGTTGGCATCTGCTATTGAAAAAATCTTGAAAAACCCTGCTGCCTACAAGAAGGATATTGGTTCAATTCGAAAACAGTTTGATCAGAGGCACTGTGTGGATTTTTATGAAAAACTTTTTTGTGATCAATAAGTATTTGCAGAAATATTTGGAGCAGCGGCCGTTGTTTTTGGCACTCATTCGGGCAAAAGAAGCGGAGCTTTTTTCCAGATATCTACGGTTTGCCCAACCAGTTTTGGATGTAGGTTGTGGTGATGGGTTTTTTGTAAAAACACTTCTGGGACAAGATAAAAAGTGGCAAGATACACGTATCGCTGTGGGGCTAGATGTCGCAGATAGTCGACAGGCACAGGCTAAAGATATGAATATATATACATCGCTTGTGACATATGATGGGCGTGTTATGCCATTTGCTTCAAAAAAATTCGCAACAGTGATATCCAATTGTGTATTGGAGCATATACCAAACATAAAAGAGGTGATTCGTGAGATATATAGAGTGCTCAAGCCAAACGGTGAATTTGTGGTAAGTGTTATGGCACATCCATGGGAGGAACATTTGGTTGGGAGTCTAATCTTGGGAAATAGTTACAAGCGTTGGATGCGTAAAAAACAGGTACACTTCAATTTATTTACCCATACTCAGTGGAGTCGTTTGTTTACCGAAGCAGGGTTTACGGTAGAGCGGCAGGTTGGATATCTAGATTCGCGTGCGAGTCGTACTATAGATGTTGCGCATTATTTATCTCTCCCAAGCTTGTTTAGTTATATGATATGGAAAAAATGGGTGCTGTGGCCCATTCTTGGTCATGTGTATCCATTGGTATATTTATCGCGCATTATCGCTCCCGATGTTTCAGTGGAGGAGGCGGGGGCATTGTTTTATGTGTTACGCAAGCCTCGATAACACGGCAGTTACTGTAAACTATTTGCCATGATGAGTTTGTAGAGAGACTCTTTGGATAGGGCACGAGTTTTTTTGAAAATAAGTACTTTGGGATGATCATATACAGTAAATGTTTCATCTGCATAATCATCCACTATGGATATGCCCTGTGTATCACATGTTTCCACGGCTTGAGCAAGTTTTCCATAAGAAAAGTTTGGGGGACGAAGACAGAGAGAAATCCACGGGAGGGGAATGGTAGGGCGTGAGACTTCTTGGTGCATAAGGGTAAATCCAATGGAGTGTGAAAAAAGTAGTTGGTAGTATCGATATGTTTGGGGAAATCGAAGTGCCACTTGACCGATACCGCCATATACGCGGTTACTTGAGATTACAATGTAGTCTGATCGTGCTAATTGTTCTGTAATTTCTTGCCATTTTTTGGGAGCATCTTTTGAGAACATAGCTAATTGTTCTGTTTTATATTGTTGGATAGAGTTGTCTCCACGAGACATTGGTAACGGATCATCCCAGTGTTCCCATGCGATGGTGGATTGTTTTGGAATTGTTTTATATATCCAGTCGCTTGCGGCAACCCGTGTATTTGGATGGCTATAGATATACGTAAACATAATTGGCCACGCCAGCAGTAGCATACCTATGCTTACATAGGTGGTGATACGAAGTCCGCGTAGCGGAACACGACGAGCGATAAAGCGCGCAAATTGATCAAGAAAAATACCAGAGATAATTGCGATGTGGGGATAAATTGGACCTAAGTATCGCAGAGCTTTAGCAAACTGATTGCTTTGATAGATAAAAAATCCAATGATAATGAGACAAATTGTCGCAAGATTGTCCCATTTTCTATTTTTCACGCGTGCAGTGATTGTGCTGATAAGCGCTGCGATCGCGAGTAGCCCATAGGGCAGCCCAAGTCCCCAGAAAAGAAGTTGTTTGAGTAAGTAAAGCAATGGTGCCGTTCCGATCCATTGTAGGGCTGGTGGGAAGCTGGTTGTCGGCGAGTCAAAGGATGACAATTCACGCCAGTTTGCCAGAATTTTGGGGTTCAGTGTGACTCCCACAAATAAATATGGATAGACGATTTTGAGAATTCCCACAAAAACAATGGTAAAAATAATTCCTTGTGCGATAAGTCGTATGATTTGTGTCTTTGCTGATTTTTCTGTTTCTTTCCATGGCCAAGTGAGTAGGTATTGGATGCCTATGATAGGAAACATAAGGATGCTTGATACTTTGGCTCCGACAGCGAGCGCCATTGCAATACCAAGAGGTGCACCTAGGATTCGTTTCATGAGTAAGTAGGTTGCTATAGTAAGGTAAAGAACAACAAAAGGATCTACGGTAAAAAAATGAGTAAGTTGAATAGGGAGAACGGTGGTGGCATACAAAAACATGGCATACAAAGCGGGAGGAACGCGTTTGGTGAGAGTTTTGGTGATGAGATAGATCATGAGTAGGGTGGCAAGATCTGCCAATACTACCGATATTCTGCCGACATATGGAAAAAGATCGTACGTATCACGATGAAATGCCTGCGCGACAGATTTGGCTGCGATAATTGGCCAAGTGCCATAGACATAGAAGCTAAATTTATTATTATGTGGATTTAGTGGAGATTTATTGGTGTCAAAATACTCGTGTATATTTGTGGGCCAGTCGATTTTATTTATTACCATGGTTAGAAATCGTTCATCTGGGTGCGTGTGTGTGCCTTGATCCCAATCGATTCCATACAAGCGCAGGCTACACGCAAGTAAAAATATGCATAATCCGATTATGGTGTGTATATGTTTTATGGGCATATATATTGTGTCTCAAATATTGCTAGGCCAGTTTTTGAGTTTTTGTACGCTGGTTGAAGATTGTTCCATAGGTCAAAATTAGGATGGAGATATGTTTCTGGTTTTTGGTTTAACTCTACAAAGGCTATGTCATTTTTCTGTAAATGTGAACATAGGACTGGTTTGTTTGGTGCTTCATAGATTTCTGTAAGCTGCTTTTCTCTTTTTCCTTGTTCGTATCCATATGACCATGTGAAGTATGTGTATCCAGAAAATAGCGCTCTTCCAGCAAGTGACGCAGGATGATAAAACCATGTAGAGTTGGCAATGACATCGGTGGGTTTTGTGTAGTTGGCAAAAAACTGTATGTCAGGGTTTGCCGCAGTATCATTTATGGTTCCTTTGTAGTCGTTTACGACAGGAAAGAAATCGATAAAACCAGATAGTGTTAAGCAAATGACTCCGAATATGAGGCCAATTGGTCGAGCCTTGCCTAGGCGCAAAGACAGAGTGAGTAGTGCGTGTGCGGAAAACATCCCTCCTATAATGAGGGCAAAGTTAAAGAATTTATGATTGTTTATCATGTCTGGGGAAAATCGAAAGATATTGGGCAAGAGAAATATGACGAGAAGTGGAGCGATAATAAGCAGTCTTGTGGAGCGAGGGGCGCACAGAATGCCAATTGGGATCAATACGAGATGTAATCCAAGATTGTGCCACCAATAGTTCCATATCGTAGAAAGAGACGTGTCTGGGGCTAGATAGCCTAGTTTGTATACAACCAGTTGCTCTGGGTTTGCTAGCCCACGAAGCCAGAGTAATGCGGGGATAGTGGCAAACACTGCAAACAGTAACATCGGGCGTGATGATTTGTCGTAGATAAATATCCATGTCAAAAAGAGAATTGCAATTGCAGCGACCGGAAAGTTGATAAACAGCAAGGTGCTAAGCAGTAGGGTAACGCAAAGTGTCTGAAGCACGCGATGCTTGTGGAGCGCTTTGGGAGGAAATGCAACCAAAAGTATATTTGCAAGTGCAAGTCCGTAGGAGAGGGCTAAGTGTCGTTGATTGGTGTAGATATTTAGATTCCAAAACGCGGAGATCATGTTTCCGTCCCATGGTCCAAATGCAGAAAATCGTGAGTTTGTGATTATGTCGGTGAACGTGTGAGAAGAAAGTGGGTGTGCTTTAAAAAAAGAAAGAAATGACAATGATCCGTTAAAGAGAAAAAATATGACAGAAAGTGTTGCTGTTGTCACATGGTTGAATAGTTTGTAGGACAGCATGTATATGGTGGTTAGTAACAGAAAAAATCCAAGAGCACTTGGTATATTTACCGCCCAGTCTAGTGGTATGCCTAGTTTTTCCAACAATCCAATAATTGCGAAAAACCCAAAGTGATATCGAATAGGTTCGTTAGGGAATAGGGGAGATTCTATGGCTTTATGGTGCAGTAGTCGTGACATGTTTTGGCCTTTTGAAAATGATCGAATCATTGGTATATGTGCACCAAAGTCGCTCCAAAGCTTTGAGTTAATGTGTAGTTGGTTTTTTTCTGTGTTTATAGAAAAGGTGTGAAACATAAGCCAAAACGAAAAGATGAACCCTAAAGCGAGCGCGGATAGTGCTATACATCGCGATTTGTTATGGCGACTATGTTTCATAGGGTTATTTTGTATTGAGTATGTGGGTGGCTGCATGAAGTCCCAGCTCTACTGCATAATTTGTTCCTCTATCCCACGGATAGATGCTGTCCATATTTGCAAGATATACATATGGAAGCGGGGTGAGTAATTTCGGTGCTTTTTTTGAATAGTGTTTCTGGTGGACTGGTTGGGCAAAAAGTCCCGTAAAGGTATACGAATTGAGTATGGTGTATTTTGTCGGCGCAAGTTGCTTGATGAATGGAGAAAATGTGTGCAACAGCTGTTTTTTAGTCATAGAAAGATACGGATGCCCTTGAGGGAGATAATTTCCGAAGTAGGTAAGATGGTGGCCGCCATAGTCCTGTGCACTCATAAAATTTGTATGTGCAACAGCAGCCAAAAATGGAAACTTTGTGTCGGTAACATTGAGCCAATACACATCTTTGAGTATGGGTTTATCGGTTTCTACTATGAGTGTTTGGGCGTGAAGGTGTGGTATAGAAAGCAGCGGCGCAGTGTAGTGTGAGGAAAGTTCTGGAAGGAGTTTGAGGGCGATAGGCGTGGGGACAGTGACGAGTATTCGATCATAATTTGTCTTTTTGTCTGACCACACAACTGTGTATTTCTTGGTTTTTGTTTTGCGAATAGACATCACTGCAGTGCCAGTAAATATTGTGCCCCCAGATGATCTGATAGCTGTTTCGAGAGCTTGAATAAATGTATGGAAACCGCCGCGAATATAACAAAGTCTGGATGTACGTTTTTTAATCCTCGCCCAAAACCATGCCGCTGAAACTGTGGGAGCAAGTGCTCCAAATTTTCCATATAGCAATGGTTTCCAGATTGTATTCCATGGGTTTTTTCCACCTATTGATATAATTATGTGTTCAGCAGTAAAAAGCTCTAATGGCTTCCAAATTGGGATAAATTTTAGGATAGCAAGGAGTGTCGCTGTGCGAATTTTATCGATTATGGAAAAGGCAGGAAACGTTAGAAGCGAAAGAGGGGAATCTAGTTGATACATCTGATTTTTCCAAAGTGAGGCGGTCATGGGTCTTTTAACGATGAGACTGTCGCCAATACCAAGTTCGCCAATAAGTTTTATAATTGCGGAGTCGTTGGTGAATAAATGATGATATGCCGCCTCAATAAACCATCGCCACTGGGGTTCTCGAAATCCATACGCAAGCCCTCCGAGATATGATTCACGTTCAAATATGGTTACGCTGTGACCAGCGCGAGTAAGTTTGTATGCTGCAGAAAGACCGGTGATACCTCCACCAATAATTGCAATATCCATTGCGCAATTGTATCACGTAGAAAGGGCTTGGTAGAACCGTATATCTATCGCCATGCCCAGAAAGTCATGAGGGGGAATGAGCGTGAAACGGTGTTGTTTTTCGAATCTTTGACAGTAATCGTGACGATCGAAAGCCCCATTCGCGCAGACGAACCTGTTATTGCGCACGTGAGGCTTGAGCCAAATGGTCGAAGACGTTGAATGCTCGACGTACAAATACCTTGGCGTAAGTTTTTAGGCAATCCAGACATTGTCATGGTCATCGTGTCTCGGTCTGGGTCTGTCGCTGTGATTGAGGCAAGGTATGGTTTATTGATAAATGCAAACGGAAGTGATCGTGTCTCAAAGGTTGGTGGAGTATTTTTTGGTTTTGGACCGGTGGAGGGAGTTGGGGTAACTGTTGGTATCGATGGAACGGTTGGGGTAGGTGTCACTGTTGGGAAAGGCGATGGGCTTGGTGTTGGTGTCACTATTGGGAAAGGCGATGGGCTTGGTGTTGGTGTGTTTGTGGGTACACGAGTAGGTGTGGGTGATACACCAGAAAAATTTATAGCACTTGCGCGCGCTTGATAATTATCAAAATAGCCCGTGGTGGCTGGGTAACTCGGTGAAGAATTTTCCACAACAAGCATGGGGAGTTTTCCTTCGCCAGAAATGGGTGCGTAGCTCATGCCAAGTATATTTATATATGTGGTCCCGTCATGATAGTAGGCTAGTATCTCGTTGCCTACGCGTGCTAACTTTACTTTGAGTGGATTGTTTTGCACAGGCATGCTTCGATATACGTTTCTCGTGCTATCTGAGGGAACATTGTTGGGACTTGTCCATACTTCTAGTGTTTCACCTAATCCCGCTCTACTTCTTCGTATAGATATAGACCCAGTTGAGACAAAGCGTAATTCCTGCCAACCATAATTTGAGTTAATACCAGCCAAATCTACAGTGACATCAAAATCTCCCGTGATCGTAGGGATTTGGAAGTTGGTAAGTGCTTGAACAACCGCATCGTTTCCTCCAACCGCATCTTGTCCTGCACTTACGGAAACTTTTAGGGCATCAGACTCCTTTGTTACGTTGCTACCCAAGCTCCCTGACCAGTTCCACTTGTCTGATTCTATGCTCCCATTTCCTGTGAATGTCTCGATGATAGAAATTGGTGTTGTTCCTAGAATTGGGGTAGGGCTTGGTGTTGGTGTAATCCCTACATAGACGGGTATGGAACCTGTCGCGGTGGTTTCGTTTGGTCCATATGCGCGAACCCATATGTCACCTGCGCCGCGATTTGTTGAAGATGGCAGGAAGTTAGCAAGTTTATCGTTGGCGTTTGGTGATAGGGTGCCAACGGAATGTATTGAACTCATACCCCATTGATATGAAACACCTGACCAGATCGGGTTGCCACCTGTGTCGTAGGCAAGCGCAGAGAGTTCTATAGCTGAACCCCGTAGATCCGTCGTGATGATTTCTGGGTTTATGTGAACACTCCCTAACGGAAGAGCGTTTGCCTTCGATGGATTATGTGTATTTAGACCGGATACCCACATTGTAATAGGGAGTGAGATCGCAAGAGCGAGAGAGGAAATAAAGATTGCAACACTTTTTACTGTAATAGGGGATGAGGGAGAGGATTCATCTGGTGATAATGGTACGTGAGTATTCATGAAGATATATCCAGCATACGGTGCACATAATTTTGTGTCAATTCATAGAAATTGGAATATACACAAAGTAATTTGCCGATATATAATGATGCGCATATGCCAATAGGTGATGTGTCAGTAGTTATTCGTTGGTGGGGAACCATATTTCTTGTTGGTGCCGCCGCATTTCCTCTAACGAAACAATTATTTTCTTCATGGTACGACCATGGATACATGTTTGCAAAAGCCGTCGGGCTTGTTATTGTCGGGTGGATAGTTTTGGTTTTGGGCATGGCACGAATTGCGCCGTTTAGCAGTATCACTGTGCTTATGGTGATTGTTGGTATGTTTTTGTTGGGGATAGTAATGCATGCACTACGTGCTGAAAAAACAACCTCACGCATATATGGGTGGCTTATCGTTGGCGAAGAGTTGTTTTTTTTCTTAGCGTTATGCGGTTGGAGCTGGGTGAAAGCGCATGAACCATCTATTCGTGGACTCGAGAAGTTTATGGACTATGGATTTATGAATTCTATACTGCACAGTCAGTATTTTCCTCCTGCGGACATGTGGTACCCACCAGAATCTATCAATTACTATTACTTCGGGCATTTGGTTACAGCGCTCATCACCAAGGTGTCCGGCTTGGATCTAGGGTTCACATTTAACCTCATGTTGGCATCCATATTTGCGTGGACAATCACCATGAGTTTCTCTATCGGGTATCAGCTTTGGCGATTTAGCAAAAAGAGTATTGCCATAATGAGTGGGGTCATCACCGCGTTTTTGGTGACGATGGCGGGTAATATGCAAACACTCTATGCGTTTACACGCGGATACACAGGGGATGCGGTGAAGCCATTTTGGCAGCTTTTATGGCCAATGCGTGAGTTTTGGAGTCGATTACCAGAGGGGATAGACACGTATTGGTACGCCAATGCAACTCGATTTATACCATATTCTATTCATGAATTTCCTAGTTATTCATTTGTAGTTTCAGATGTGCATGGACACGTATTGTCGTTACCATTTGTATTGCTGGCAATCGGCTTGTTGTTTGCTACGTTTGCGCACACAGGCATTAAGCGCGATGTGGATAGTGATACGATGGCACATCCTTGGTTTGGGAACATACCTATATACACATTGGTGTTTTATGGTTTTTTGGTGGGTGTGTTATTGATGACAAATGCACTCGATGGCCCTATATATTTAGGAATATTTTTGATTATATATTTGTGCTCGTCTGATAAACCACCAGAATCATGGAAGCAGAAAATAGCTTCTATGGGTGTAGTTGTTTTTTCCGCAATCTGGTCTAGCGTTCCATTTTTAATTCATTTCAAGTCCTTCGTGAACGGGGTGGCACTAAACTGTCCACCAGCCTTTCTAGCAAATTCCCATATAGGACCTCTACTTTTCGAAAGTATAGAAAAGTGTCAAAAATCGCCTTTTTGGATGCTTTGGGTATTGTGGGGATTTTTTTGGTATTGTGCATTCGCCTTTATTGCCGCAAAAGTTAAAAGCAGGGAAGTGAGAGAGCATAATCGAAAAAAACAAAATACAAATACTCTATCTATTCAATCTATATATAAATTATGGAAC
>CAZXHY010000021.1:0-21603 GCA_964639945.1 uncultured Gammaproteobacteria bacterium | reverse complement strand
AAGATTTAAAAACTCTAACCAATGAGGATAAAATGGTGTACCTGAAATAAGAAATTGTAATATATTCATAATCCAAAAAAAAATAATCTAACAACCGAAATCCTACACGCTTTGGGCAACCTGATCAATACCTCTATCTAAATTCCACACAGGCTTCCATCCTAATTTTTGACGCAAATGAGTGTTATCAGCTGTTAATTTTTGTATAGATCCTTTATTTTCCGCTACATACACAAATTTAGCGAGCGGGTTTACCCGAGCAATAATTTTTTCTCCAAGCGCAAGAACCGATAACACTTCTGCTGAGGAAAGATTAAACACATCGTTAATAACTTTCTGACGGATCACTGCTAAAAGTGCGTTTGTCGCATCATTTACATGGATAAAATCTCGAATTTGTTGTCCTGTCCCCGTAACTCGAACTAGGCTCTGTCGCTTTGCACTAGAAACCATAGTATATATAACGCCCTGTCTAGCATCGGCGCCATATACATTGGTCGGCCGAAGCAATACGTACGGAAGGTTATGCGTGTCATGAAAATGACGAACTATCTCTTCTCCGAGCAGTTTTGATAATCCATAAGAAGTATCTGGGGACAGAGGATCAGTTTCTCGAGGTGGAACCTCACATGCACCGTATGCAGCTGCCGCCGAAAAATGAATAAATTGCTTTATGTGCTTGTAGTCTAGTGATTTACAGATGGTAGACAGGACATCGACGTTAGTAGAAATTTGTGCAGCATACGGCGGAGGAAATCTTCCAATAAAATTTACGACGATCTCTGCATCTTGCAAAGCGAATTTTAGCGCATTCGCCGTAAACGATGGCACGTATACAACGCTACTTCCTGTAATATGAGTTTTTTTATCGCGTGTTATAACGCGAGGGGTTATCTGTAGCCGAGTTAATTGTTGAATAAAGTTTCTTCCGATAAACCCAGATGCCCCCAACACTGCAATCTTCATGAGGCAAGCCAACCTTCCTTCAAAAGAAGCGCACGCAGCGTATCCTTTGAAATTCGTTCCGTGGTATTAGACGCATAGACGATGGGTTTTATTTTTTTATACGATGCATATTTTTTCTCGACTGCACCTAGCGGAATTTGAGGCAAAATAACATAATAACTCCCCATATCCACAGTTCGAAGAGATTCTATCTCGCTTACTAGGGTTTCGTGTATCTTTTCCCCCGGTCTAGTTCCTATGTTTTTTATCCTACGTTGTTTTACTGGCGTTTGCGCGTACATGATATCTATCAGATCCTGTACAGTATGTGCAGGCATTTTTTTCACAAAGACTTCCCCTCCCACTCCGTCAGTAAGCGCTTTAAACACCAAATCAACACTATCTTCGAGCGTCATAATAAACCTCGTCATCTGGGGATTTGTTACGGTCAGCGGGCGACCCGCGTCAATAATCGATCGAAATAATGGGATCACTGAACCACGAGATCCGAGTACATTTCCATACCGTGTCGATATAAATACTGTTCCGCCTTTTTCTTGATAAAGATTTGCCGTGGTAATAAGTCGTTCCTGCAATGCTTTGGCCATGCCATATGCATTTACTGGCTCAACTGCCTTATCAGTAGAAAGTGCTACCACCCGACTCACTCCTTCTTCTCTTGCGGCTTCTATAATATTTTGAGCGCCTATGACATTTGTTAACACGCCTTCCCATACGTTTAATTCGACTTGAGGAACCCATTTTAGCGCCGCTGCGTGAATAATATAGTCTACGCCCCTTACGGCATTTCGCACGCTTGTCTTGTCTCGGATATCACCAAGAGTGTATCGGACTCTTCGGTCCGACAACTCTAATTCCATGGCGCCCTGTTTATTTTCGTCACGACTAAATACGATAATTTCCTTGGGAGAAAAACGAAGCATACGCTTCACAAACATTTTTCCAAATGATCCCGTTCCGCCAGTGACCAATATTCGTTTTCCAGTGACTGTAGCTTTTGTCATGATGCTATTCTATAGATTGACCCCCAATTTTGAAAGAGGGACCTTTATCATGCGCTCCGTATCGTACGCTAATGCAGCGTGTCTTGCATTTTTCGAGTATGTTACGTAGTTTTTTTTGCCCCAAATATCGATAACGGCCTGTATAAAATTTTCTGCCTTACGACTTATAACTTTTCCGCAATTATATTCACTGACAATATCAGCTGTGCTTACAACTTTGGTGGTAATTATCGGCAATCCACACGCTAAGTACTCGCGAATCTTCATGGAATCCCCAAATTCTGTCCAGCTGGATTGCCTCGTATATGGAGCAAGCCCAATACCACTCTGTAACAATATCTTTAACACTTGTTTATGATCTTGCGGTCCAAACAACTTTACATGTCCGGACTTTTCATATCGAGCAAGTTGTTGCGCAATTTGAGTCGGAAAATGAAGCTCCCCGATGATACATAGTCGCGCATCTGGATACTTTCGTATAATGGCAGGCAATGCGCGCAACAACATAGGATAGTCTAGCGAAGTGACTGATGTGCCGACGATGACCATGTCGTGTTTACGCTGCCTATTTCGTTTCGATCTTGATGGAATCTGGTCAAGCAAAGGGGTATTGGGTATGAAGAAATTTTTATTCGCTGGCACTCCTTGTGACAATCTTAGATTGTATATGGTAGTAGAAACATTCCAAACCTGATCAGTATTTCTCAACACAAATCTATCTATCGCATGATAAATGAAATTAGCAAATTTACTCTCGAAGCGAGCATAGGCAAAATCCGCAGTGTAATACACCACATGATCGATATTTTTATATAAGCGCTTCGCTAAAATACCAAACAAAGCATTCAGTGGATCTATACCTATATATACACCGATAGAATCAAAAGAATGCGTATACGCAAGTACCGTTATCAGCTCGTGCCACGACTTACGAGAAAGAGATTTAGAAGTCGGCTTCGAGATATATTTTCGTGTGTATGTTCGCCCCAACTCCTTCTCTACACGAATAGAAGACCCACCGTAGATGGGTATTTGTATCCGCACCCACGGGATTCTATGCTTATGAAATAATTTCGGCAGTGTCGAACCAGTTCCATGCACGCTCGTTCCATCTGAATTTAGCAACGAATGCACAGCGATAAGAACCGGTAAATTATTTTTCATTTCTTTTTACGGGTACATGATGTTTTTTATACCACACAATTGTCTCGCTTAGACCTATTGTTAAACTTTTTTTTGGCGTCCAACCCAATATGCGTTTTGCTTTTTTCCAACTCACCTGCTGAACACTCACTTCATTTTCACGCGCATTTTGAATTTTTTTGATAGGGTGATTGTGTTGTGAAAGCTTTGCAATCAATTTGATTAACGTTTCTGCGGAGATTGGCTTGCTCGTTCCAAAATTGAATATTCGATTTTTGCCCATTTGTTTATCATTTATTCTGGCTAATAAATCATACGCTCGGATCGCATCATCTATGTGCAAATAATCCCGCTCTGCTTTCCCTCCCCACATAGTAAGCTCTGCTCCCGAAATAATTGTCTGAATAGTTTTTGGAATAATACGACTACTATTTTTATCTCCGGGTCCATATACATTTACAAACCGAGGTATCAATACCGGCAACCCAAATGTATCTGCATAAGACTGAGCAATCAAATCAGCTGCGGTTTTTGAGGTCTCATACGGACGAGATGGACGAGCGGGATGTTCCTCTGAATACGGACTAGGTGAATCTCCATACACGTGCACAGTAGAAGCGATGATTACTCGTTCGATATGTTTTCGTCTACAGAGCTCCAAAATATTTAGCGTGTTGGATATATTGTTATCAAACGTTTCAAACGGAAATTCTTGACCTGACTCGACCAATGCTTCACTGGCGAGATGAAAACACACATGCGGACGAAATGCACTAAACACTTTTTCTAACGCTCGAAAATTTGAAACATCTACTTTTTTTTCTAATTTTTTATTTTTTGGATGTCGAGAAATTCCAAGTACTCGAGCTCCTTTTTTCTTCAAATATATAAGTAGATGCGACCCTATAAACCCTCCGGAACCGGTGATGAGTACTCGTTTATTTTTCCATGAAGCTATTTGCATACGTTGCGATTTGTCGCTGTATTATGGCAAAACCGTAGAGAATTACAAGACTCGCACACATGATAGGGTTCAAAAACCATGCTATGTCAGGTTTACGGATGTATCCTCGTATAGCATCTTTTAGTGGCACGAGAAATGTAACGCTTACAAAAATAAATCGTAAAGTATTCCAGAAGTCATCTTTTTCGTACAGACTATAACGCCTGCGACTGGATGTAGCGAAGTGATACTTTTCCATAAATAATTTTCTTCGTCGTAGATAATCCAACACACCCCGTTCATCGGTTTTATGATGAAGTGAGTCTTTGATAAACGCGTATCGGACAAATCCTTTGCGAATAAGGTCCACATTTACATCAATATGGAAAAAATCATCGGGAGAAACTTGTGCATTCGCAAAAAGAATTTTCTTTCTCACCATAAAACCATTTGACCCAAGGGTGGGAATGTGACGTTTAGAAAAATCTACAAGAAAATACAATGGACGCTCAACAACTCGAGCTTTACGAAATACACCATACTGCTGAGGGTTGGTATAAAAATGTGCCAACCTGTCTGCTTTTCCTATGTAATATGCAAAAATATCATTTGCTCCAAACAAAGAAAAATATCTACCAATTACCGAGTCGGTTTTATCATAGGTGTAATACATCGTTTCGACACCCACGACCTTTTTGTCATCACGAAATGGCTGTACCATGGCTTCTATCCATGTACTATGCGGAAGCACATTGTCATGATCTATAAACAGCAACAACTCTCCACGAGCACTGGCTGCGCCCACCGCTCTGTTGTATTCTGCACCTTGTTTGTCGCGGTTTACCTCTAGAACCTTAGCATGAAATTTTTTTGCAATCTGCAGTGTTTTATCTTTTGAGCCTCCGTCAGCGATGACTAGTTCGATCTCTTTTGACGGATATGATTGTGAAAATACGCTTGTTAGACACTCATCAAGAGTACTTGCAGAGTTGTACGTGGCTACCACAATGGAAATTTTTGGATACTTTGACATATTAGGATTCTAACAATTGCGCAAATGACGTATACGATAAATCCCACGTGTAACTCCTTGCCTTTCGCTCGGCCTGCGATGACAAACTCTTTCGTAAAGTGCTATTTTCTATGATTTGAATCATGGCCTCTGCTAATTCTGTCTTTGTTGGGGAAGAAGAAATGCGTAAGCCAGTTACATTGTGCTGCACCGAATCTTTGAGACCTGTCACATTGGTTACAATACTCGGTGTTCCACAACTAGCTGCCTCTGTCACTACCATGCCCCACCCTTCTTTCACAGACGGCAACAACAGTGCCCAAGCTTTTTGCATATACCAAACTTTTTTATCTTTTATATTTTTTGAAAAGTATAATGCGTTTTTGTTCACGAGCTCTATGGTGGTTGTCAAATTCAGCTGTACTATTCGTTTGGCTATGTACTGTTCCATAGGGCCATATCCTATTATCGCCAATTGCGCACGTGGATACGATTTTGCGACAATGCTCATAGCCTCCACGCATAGGTCAGGGCGTTTCATACGTGCCATACGTGCCACAAAGACAAAAAGCGGATCTTTAGACTTGGTTCCAACGCTATATCGACTATGATCTAATCCGAGAGAAAAAATTGATATATTTTTTGCAGGCAAACCAAACATCATCAAGTCTTTTTTTGTACTATCTGCGTAACAAAGTATTCGTGTCGTCTTATAGGTAAGATATTCTAATCGTTCTAACCCATACGCAAGCCATGATAGGGGAAATGGTAATTCATAGAAAAATACTTCTTTCGCCAGCTGATTTACGAGCATAACTCGAACAGATGCGGGAACATACAGCGGTGTTTGCCAACAAATAGTGTTTATACAGTCCACAACTCGGTCAGGTTTTTTGGAAAGTGTTCGGTAATACATGAATGCTTGCCAATACACACTGAGCAAATTACCCCGCCGAACAATGTGAATGCCGTCGTATTCATCATATTCGGTGCCGTTGGGGAATGATCGACAAAACCATGTAACGGTATGACCCTCGGCCACCAATCGTTTTGCCATTTCGTAGATTATAATTTCAGCGCCCCCCACATCAGGATTTTTTAAATCCTTCCAATTCAGGAAAAGTATGTCCATAAAAAATTAGATAAAGAGGTCGGTATTAGTCTTTACCCATGCATGAAGACGCGCTACACCAGTAGGAACTGACACTTTCGGCTCCCAACCAAAAACTCGCTTTGCTTTTCGAATATCAGCGACAAAAATTTTTTGATCACCAGGCCGCCAATCATGAAATTCAACGCTTGGAGTTCTACCAAATAACTTTGTCAAAAGCGGTGCAAACTCACTCCACACTGATAACGTGTTTTTGGATCCACCACCTATATTAAAAATTTGACCTTTTGTTCTTTCTCCAGCTTCTATCGCCTTATCGTACGCTGCGACAAGATCATCGATATAGAGCAAATCTCTCACTTGCTTTCCATCTCCATAGATGGATAATTTTTTATTTTGTGAAATAGCGATAATAAACCAAGCTACCCAACCCTGATCTTCCACGCCAAATTGTCGAGGACCATATATACAAGACTGTCGAAAAACCACAGTATCCAATCCGTAAATACGACTATAATCACGAACATATTGATCTGCAGCTCCCTTAGAACACCCATAAGGTGAATGAAAATCGAGAGTTCTTTCTTCAGAGGCACCATTCGGTAATCCTTTATACGCGTACCTCGTTTTCTTCTCTATTACCAAAACATCTTCCATTTCTCCATACACTTTGTTTGTGGATGAGTAGATAAACTTAGCACCACTTTTTGATAGTCGCATGAGTTCCAACATATTGAATGTGCCTAAAGCGTTTATTTCAAAATCCTCACGAGGATTGACTACCGAGGTGGTCACTGCGACTTGAGCTGCCAGATGTAACACAACATCAACATTTTTTACGACCGGCATGAGCTTTGTCATGTCGGCAGGTTTACATAAGTTTCCTTTAAGTGTGGTAAGGCTACCGCCCAATGTTCGCAGCCACTCTAAATTTTTTTTTGCTCCTCGGCGGGAAAGATTGTCAAAAATAGTAACTTCCCATCCTTTTTTTAAAAAATATGCTGCCGAGTTACTTCCGATAAACCCTGCGCCACCCGTGATTAATATTTTCATATATCTGTGTATAGATACCGAATATAGACCAAGCACTACATTATGGCAATGGAATTTTGAAATTTAACTCCTCGTCATAACGCCATTTTAACTTGTTGAGATTATCATAATAATGCAAAATTTTCATCCGGTAATACACAGCAATAGTGTCCCAAAGCATATTACGAATGATTCGCATAACACTAAGAGACGTAATACTTGAAGCACCCGTAAAGTCTAATTCCACAGGAGCCTCAAAAATACGAGTATATCCAAGATGATATGCCACAGCTAAAATTTCGATGTCAAACGCAAACTCTTTGACCACCAACCTTGGCAACACGTCTTCCAATACTTGTCTTCGGTACAACTTAAGTCCCACTTGGGTATCACGTATATTTAAACCAAAAAGCACTCTTGTTAATTGTTGATATCCCCATGATAGAACTTTCCTGCTAAACGGGTACTGGACTTTAGAAACAGGATGACGTTTGCTCCCTACGATTATATCAGCTGTGTACCATCTAAAATGCTCTAACATCATTGATAATCCCATAGAGCTAATATCGCCACCAGCGTCTATAAAACCAATGACATCTCCATGGCTTTTTGCCATACCAAATCGAACCGCATACCCTTTTCCGTGATTTGTTTTGTATCCAGTAACAATAAGCGAGGATGAACGTACTCTGCTGGCTTCTTCCATGCTCTTGTCATCGGTACCATCGACAACGACTATTACTTCATACGCAAACTGTAACAATGTGAGCTCTCCTAAAATATTTTGGAGCTGCTTTCGAATAGTTTTTTCCTGTCGATACACAGGAATTATTAGTGATAGAAGTTTTGGCTTATACGCGCTCATGACGATAGTATAACAAAAGAGATACAAACAACGTGATACACACGACGACATTTACATAAATAACATGTTCGAGCGTATCATGTATCACGCTTATGCCTATAATTTGTGCGAGAGTGGCTACAAAAAGAATTATCCAAATTTTTGTTCGGCCAAGACCCAAGAGGGCAGTTGTTAACACATTGCTCAAAGAAAAAAAAGTTATAAATAATCCAAATAATCCAAGATGCGGTGATGCAGCCAAATACGATGATCCAAACAATAACTGCAGTGCAACCTTAGGAAACAAAAAATACCCACCAGTTAACCCGAGTGAAATTGCCCCTACGATCGCCAAGGATGCATACACTAAATTATGGGAACGGGTGCCAGTCGCCTTTCGTTCAGCTACCACAGGAAATAGAACATATGCCACACTAGAGCCCGCAAAAAATATAACTTTTCCCATCATCGCAAGGGCAGCATACATACCCGCATCAAATGACGAAAAATAATGTTTCACCAGCATAACATCAGTGCTATACAAAGAAGTAATTCCTAAAATACACAAAAGAGACGGGACACCATATTCGCTAATGGTTTTAGCTGATAACTTTGTGGGTATTGCTATGACTTTCCGTATAAATTGCAAGGGTATAAACGAAAGCATATACGCCAAAACGGAAGATATCATGTTGGCGAATGCTGTCGCTCCTACACCGTAGAACGCCCCCACTACTCCTCCAATTAAACGCAATATAATGCCTATGTTCCCAAACACCATAAGATCGGTAAATTTTTTGTATCCTTGAAGAGTTCCCGTTATCACGGTTGCAAGAAAAAAAACCACAGAAGCAATTAAAATATAAAACACGTACCATGAACTTTGAATGTGTAGGTAATCTGAGATGATTCTATAAAATGGAATTGTGCTCACGACGATGATAAGTGAAGCGACCGCTAGCCACTTGGATGCAGCTACAATCAACGATTTTACTTTCCCATCATCGCCCGTCGCACTGTATGTGGCAACATATTTTGCCATTACATTCTGCACTACCAACCCCGGAACGTTGAGAAGATAAGACAATGATAATAATGACGCTAATTCTCCATACTTCTCAGGCCCAAGAATGCGGCCTACGATAAGATGATATGCATATGCGATAACATTGCTTAACATCGTACCCGCAAACACGATGACACTTCCTCGCGCGAGCGGATTTGCTATAACTGAGTGAATCTTTTTATGAACACTATTCATGATCGTTGTTTTGGAGACCAAAACCGAAGACGTATGAGTGTAAATAGGGCTGCTACCCCATCTCTCCACGTAAGTTTCTTCCCTTCTGTAAATTTTCGACCGTAATAAGAAATAGGTACCTCATATATCTGAAATCCTGCTCGCAACAATTTGGCTGTGACCTCTGGTTCAAAATCGAAACGTTTGGCAGTGAGTGTACCTATGCGATCTAGTACATCTTTGCGAAACACTTTGTACCCTGTCTCCATATCGGTAATATTTGTATTGTAAAGAATGTTTGTCACAAGCGTGACAAATTTATTTCCCATGGCATACACGTACATCGTCGAAAGATGTGCACCCAAAAATCTAGATCCATACACTACTTGCACTCGAGGCTCATGAAATGGCGCGAGTAAAATAGGGTAATCTGTCGGACTGTATTCCAAATCAGCGTCTTGTACGAGCACAAGCGACCCATTTGCTGATTTAAATCCTCTTGCAAGCGCTGCGCCTTTTCCTTGATTTGTAGGTTGATAAAGTATTGTACAGCTCTTTTCCCACCGCCTAAGAACCTCAACAGTTCCATCGGTAGACCCGTCATCGACGATAACCAATTGTTTTTTCCAACCTGTCGTTGATGCATCTAACACTCGCTTGATCGCAGACTCTATTGTCGCTGCTTCGTTGTACACTGGCATAACTATTGAAAGCGTTTCCATGATACTCCTCTCTATAATTTCTCTATAACTTTCTTATACGCGCGTATTGTTTTTTGGGCCACTTCGCTCCACGAATAATTCGCTGCCCATTCTATTCCTTTTTTGACAAGCTGCTCGCGATCTATTGGCTTCATCTCCATGGCTTTTGCCAGTCCATTTACCAAAGACGTTGTTGAGTGAGGATCCACCAAAACAGAAGGACCGGAAATCTCTGGCAAACTACTGGTATTTGCTGCGACAACCACTCCTCCACAAGCCATCGATTCAAGCACTGCAAATCCAAACCCCTCATGAATAGAGGGGACGACTGTGGCACTTGCAAGCGTATACAATGCTTGAAGGTCTCCCACAGGAACAAATCCCACTCGCACCACAGAGTCTCCTATTTCTAGTTCTTCTATAACAGCTTGGATTTCCTTTGCTTCAGCAAGATTGGGCTCTAAAAATGATCCACCAACCAATACGAGCATATTCCCTTTTGCAAATGTATTGCGCAACAAGTACTGACTCCAAGCATACAATAGACCAAGTACGTTTTTGTTCCAATTCACATCTCCCACATATAAGGCAAAATGCATGGGTAACGAATATTTGGTCATAACCTCTGTGAGAATCTTTGTGTTTGCAATCGGAGCAAATGCCGCACGGGGAGCTAGCGGTATGACATCTACTATATCTGCCGAAACATGCATAAATCGCAATATATCCTTCTTGCTTGCCTGTGAATCAGTCACAATTCGTGCAGCGCGAGACGCACTAAATCGTTGTATTTGCCACTTCAGCTCACCGCGGATTCCGCGAGGAAAATGTGATGGGTACACAAGAGGGATGAGATCATGCACGGTTAAAACCATTGGTTTGGACAACGTAAGAGGTAATGTCAAAAAAAATGGATCAAAATGCGTGATATGCACTAAATCTGCTTCTTTTGGAATATTTTTTACATCATCAAATGTTGTGAGAGTGATGTTTCGCACGCTTCCTAATGCTGCGATGAGTTCTGTCGTGTATGTTCCCACGCCGCGTGCTTTGTGACCCGTCAGAAGTGGAGAGCTGCTTAACGCTATATGCATATACCCCACCAAGTATACCCGATCCGAAAACCCAGAACAAACCCACTATAGAAAGTACATCTGCCATTCGTCGAAGGGGAGTTTGTCCAAATACTACTTCAATCTGATTTGTACCTTTTGGAATCACTGCGTGAATTACTCCATCTGATTCGTACGTGATATCTAAGAGTTTCTTATCTGCTAGTACTTGCCACCCTGGAAAATATAAAATGTTTGCGCGCATTACCACATCAGTCTCCATACGTGTAAATAGTCGATAGTAATTTGGTAATTCAACGGCGTAAGACACGTGAATATTTGGAGGGTTAAACACGAAACGATCTGTAAATCGTGTGCGTTTCCATCCACTCCATTTTGTTGCGAAACTATTCCCCAATGACGACGTACCATCTGTAAAATTTGGATTCGTTATATAGTGATTATCCTCTCGACGCTCGTACGTCACAGGACGCACATAGCCCAACGTCACAATAATAGCCAAAAAAACCAAAGCCAATGATATCCATTTCGGTATTTTTTCTGCAATGTGCGCAAACAACCATGGTGTCAAAAGTAATATAATAGTCAGTAGTCGCCATGGATATTGTATAAATTGAATTAGAGGTATCAATTCCCAAAGCCATAAGGATCCCACAGTCATACCGTAAAATACGCCACTCCAGATAAGTAGTGACACGGCAAGCATTCGGTCTTTCGCCTTACCGATAATCCACACGACAATACTGAGCAAAAATATAACTATCGGTACAATTCCGATTTGATACGACATCTGATCAAACCTCACGCTCCGCCCCGAAAATCCAGTTCCCCACGATGGCACCAACAACTGATATAAATCAGCGAAATGATCGATAAAATTAACACTGTTTAGGCCAACCATGTACTTGGACTCAAAAAATGCTGGGATCCAAAAATACGATGCAAGCACGATACCTTGTCCTATGGGAATCAAATACTTTCGATTTCGAAAAAACACATACACACACAGCAACGGGAGACAAAATAATGCAGCGATATTGTGACTTATGATAAGCCCTGCCGTACCGATCGCTGTCAAAACCAGCATCCGCCGCTCAATGGCTACGAGCGTAAGCAACACAAAGGATATGCCCCACACCTCACCCACAGAGCCTCTCACATATATATCTACAAACCAGTATGGAACAAATGCGAAAATAATCGCACTACAGGTGGCTACATACGCACTTCGCATGGTGCGGATCCACAAAAAACACCACAGAACCGCAAGCGCGTAACCAAGCGCAACGGTCAATTTAAATGCATCAACAAATCCTACTCCAAACAAATGAAAAAACGCGGCAACATAATTTGGAAATGGATAGTGAAAGTTAAATAATGGCAAACCATATCCGCTGTTTAAATCAGGCGCCCATCGTGGAAAAATATCGCCCACGCTTAGCATTTTATAAAATTGCCAAAAACGAATAATGTGATATTCGCCGTCGTGTGTGGGGATAAATCGCGATGTAAATAATCCAAACGTAGCAAACAGCACTGCCACAAAAACTATAATGATCGGAATGTATTTTTTCATTTCTTTTTTTTCAACCGAGCAATAGTTATCACCACAAGATATATAATCATGGGAGTCACAGTCACGAGCGTTCGTATCATGGGACCATAACCTCCATACTCACGAGTTGCAATCCACGGTATATATCGAGCCATGAGGCCAAAAGATAACCAAAAAGACGCGCCGTGAACCACGGAGCCATGTCGAATTGGAATAAATGCAAGTGCCCCAAGCCACCACAGCGCATACCAAGGATACATTTCTTCCCGTAACGGAGAGAGAAGAAATACGCCAAATAACAGCGCAGCGATCCATTTCATTTGCATTTCAAATGTGCGTTTGTGTAACCATATCATGACAGGGACAATGACTACTGTAGCGCCTTTTACCAAAATTGACCCAAACAATAACGCTGTACCACCCACGTAGCCAAGCAACGTCCGTTTTTGGAGCGCTAAAACCCCAGAAAATGCCAAAAACATCATAAACGCATCATTATGCCCAGAGGTAAATATTTCAATAATAACCAGAGGATTTAATGCAAAGAATAACACTTGCTCTAAACGACGAGTTTTTTGATAAATCAAATACACTAACCCAACATACCCAAACACAGAGAGCAGCTTAAACGCAAAAAGCGCAATAATAAAATTATTTCCAGAAAGTACATGCGGTATATATGTAGACGCTATCCACACGGGTCCATATAACGCGAGCTTATTTGCGGCGCGGGTGAACGCAAGCATAGGTTCGCCTATAAATTCGATCGGCATCACCACGTAGGGGTTTTCATGATAAAAAAATGCTACTTTTGCCGTGAGAATATAATTGTATATGTCGTAAGACAACGCAGGATACGACAACCAAAACAATAGCCCAGCAAGAACTGCAAACACGCCCATCTTACCCACTTTCCCAAATCTGACCAAGTACATTGTCCGTGCGTACAACGCATACAAACCCGTCAGCAACAGGACATACAACATCGAAGCAATGAGTGAATTTTTATATACCAAGAATATGACGGGATCGGTCACCCAGACAAACATGGGATGATAACTGAGGTGAAGATTGGGGTCTATAAAACCATATGAAAAAATACCAAAAAATAACGCGATAAGAAGATATCCGAAACTCACGATATTCATATAGATACTAATTTGTCTACGATAGACTGACGAATATGTATAGCACCTGTTATAGACTCAAACAATGGCAATTTTGTTGCATTTGTTTTTTCGGGAGTCCAAAGAAACTCTTTCGGAACATCTTGTGCCATTTGAGAAAGCACACTGTTATGCACCACATTTTGTGCTGTGAGCATATCTATAACCCCGCTCATATCTTTTCTCTCGTTTCGCCCTTGCTGGATATAGATAGGTATCTGTTCGTATGCGATATTGGATCGCATCAACGCATCCGCGCCCAGCAGGTACTGCTGATATTCAAAAAGTGTTTTGGCCTCCACGAGATATTTATCTGACAAACTCATATAAGTTTTGGCTTGCGCGATACTTCCGAAACTCCAATACACCTTCACCTTATCTAGCACGCGAGACAGGCGATATAGCGTATTTCCAGGCATATAGGATGGATATGGAAGCATATAAGAAGCGTAAACCCGACCTGTAGAGGCGATTAACAAAAATAACAAAATGCTACATAAAACACGTTTCATGATGAGATCATTCGAAGATATTTTTGATACGCTATCGGATAATGCAACGCAGAATACCAAGCAAATAGAAACCCCCAATACCCATCAACGAGTCCCTTATGTCGAATAAACAATGTGAAAAAGATAACAAGCGGCTTACCTATCATATACGTGATATACCCCAAAAATCCTCGTCTGACACGATTTGTTTTCCATGAGGTTGCGGTAAGCGTTGTGTATGCGTCAGCTTTTCTCCAGTAATCAGCTTTCGTTCTACTGGTAAAATGTAGCATGGGTTGCGTAAGATGTCCGACAGATCCTTGTATGTGTATCTGCTCGTGCACGTGTTTGGATGGAAATTTTCCTTTACCTTTTTGAAAGAAACGGATTACAAAATCTGGATATTGCCCACCTTTGGATAGCCAATGTCCCAAAAAATAATTTTTTCGAGGAATATAATACCCATCATGTTGACGAGATGAAGATATAATCGACAAAATTTCATCCCTGAGACTAGGCGGGACCACTTCATCTGCGTCAAGCTGCAATATCCAGCGCGAAGAACAACGATCTAATGCCTTCTGTTTGTTTATATGAAAAATCGGAGGATTATCGGTAACTGTTATATCTGCGTTATATCGTTTAGCTATTTCAACCGTTTGATCACTGGAGCTTCCATCGACTATGACAATTTGTGATGTCCAACCCACCACAGAATCTAGGCATGCCACTAGATTTTTGGCCTCGTTATATGTGGCTATCGCGATCGAAATAGGCGCTTTTTTGATGTCCATACACGCATTGTACCAAGAAAAACTATAAAGACCACAATCCCACCTACACTTACAATATTTGCAAATTTTCGAAGATTTGTGTCACCAAATACTACGCGCACCCTGTGATCCCCGCGTGGAACCATAAATGTCATAAGTCCACGATGCTCAGGATCCTGAAACTGCAACACTACAGGTACACCATCTACATACACATTCCATCCCGGAAAATATAACGTGTTTTCTACGAGTCTTGCCTCGATTGTGTCTACGGACACGTTATACTCACGCACCACTGTAGTCCGTGCGATTTGTAGCACGCGAGCTTCCCCAGAAATCACACGTATGACTCCTTCTGGTTCACGCTCCATAAACCGAATAGACCATATCGGACTACTTTCACCGGTATCTGTGGTGCCTCGATATACTGAGGTAAAATAGGACTCTGAAAACACTCTATACTGCTTCGCTTGCCACATAGGCGATGTAGAAACTATCGCCACAGCGCATAACGCCCCTACAATCCACCCTCTCTTCCCAACAGGCGCCATATATGCGCCAAATGCCCCAAGAATACTAAGCAAAAATACCACAACAGAAAGCAATCTCCATGGAAATTGAAATTTCTGCAATAATGTGATCACCTGCCATATTCCAGATGCGTTACTTGTCATAAGATACAGAGAAAAAAGAAGCGCTGACATCACCCCTCCGACAAATACCTTCTGGGGCACACTCCCTTTGCGCACGTACCAAAGCCCCACCAATACTCCTAATAGTTGTGATGTGCCCAGATACTTGCTGAACTCGTTGCCACCCCCATAATTCCATTCCAAATTCAAAAACGCATTCCATGGTACAAATCTTTCCATGACATCCCCACGCGTGACGATATCTCGAAGCGTGTATTTACCCTCTATCAATGCTGGCACCCAGAAAAATGCAGAGAGCACAAATCCCCACAAAATAGAAATTGCCGCAATTATGACAAAGCGTATTTTATGCGTTGTCCCTGTTGCTGCTAAATAGAGAACATACAACATACAAAGCGGCAGAAACATAAGACTAAGCGCGTTGTGTGAAAGTATAAGCAATGCCGTTCCTAACGTAACAAATATCAATGATTGTGCGGTGATCTTTTGTTCACGAGATAAGCGGTACAACCCGTAACAAATAAGAGGTAGAAATATAAATGCCGCATGCTCACCTATCGCACCTCTCACATATAAATCTACAAATCTGTATGGAGCGAACGTATAAAAAACCGCAGCAAGTACCCCAACAGCTCTTCCCCATGCTGTAGCCGCCCACAGATACATGGCAAAAAAACTTGCTATAAACCCTACGGCAAATACCAACTTCGTACTATCAACAAGCGAAAATCCAAGAAAGTGAAATAGAGAAGCCATATAAGAAGGAAAGGGATATAAAAACATCAGTATAGGATGTCCATATCCCCAATTCAGAAGTGATGCCCATCGCGGAACAATAATCCCCTCAGTCAATGACTGATAGAAGTTTGCGATTCGTGCCACGTGGTCTTGGCCATCGTGAGTGATAGGTAGTCCGGCAGTAGTTAAGTTCAAAAGAGGTAACACGCTAACCCCTAAAAGCACTACAATCCATATCCAATTGTTCCGTAGTTTCATAATGAAATTGCCACCATAGCAGGACTGCCGTCTTTATACATAAACGTACGCAGAATGGATCCACCTTCCGGAAGACTTGTCACATCGGTGATATACAACGTATCTTTCAACACCTGTTCTTTTTGCTCTATTGGCTCAAACGTAAACTTCCCTATCTTATGCATTTGTGCATACCCGCCGGAATTTGTTCCTCCATCTTGCAAATACTGCTTCGGACTAAATTTATTATAAAATAAATAAAACATATACGACTGATACCCAGCACCTTCGTTTGTAATCACAATTCGAGAATATTTATCCTGATAAGTAGTCGCGTAACGCAGCGCATCACCAAGTGCATACTGAAAAGAATCTGATTGTTCAGTCGGGAAGATTTTGAAATATTGCTTTGCAAAAAGTGACCCCTGATACATGACTAATACGGATAAAAGGCCAACAAATAATAATTTCGATAGCTTCGTTTTTGCCAAAATTCCCATTCCAAATCCCATCGCGATCACAAGCGCAGGAAACATGGTAATCGCCCGCATGGCGTGTGGCGCCTGTGTAGTAATCGCAGCAGGTAATGGTCCAGTAAAAATCCATGCGAGCAATAAGAAAAAAACACTTTTTGGTGTCGACTTATAGAGAGACCATATACCCATAAGGATCAATACCCCGCCCCACCATGGAAATAAACCCATATCTGGCACCTTATGACTTTCGCGCCTACTCCCAGTAAACATCCATTGAGGCGAAAAATGCGAAGTATAATTTTTTACAATTATAGTAGCCGCAGTTATATATTTACTTGTAAGTATGGCCGCTATTTTATCGCCATCCTGCACCGCCCTTGCGTGAACGACGGTAGCGCTAACCATTTCGGGCGCATCTTTTCCTGTTGCGCTCGTTCCATGCAGTCGAGCAAGCCCTTGAGGACTAACGGTTAGTACCACGGCATACATAGCGACTATCGTAAATAAAATAATAACCCTCCCTAAAACTTTCGCGTTAGAAAGCAAGCGTCGCCAAAACAATGCAGCAAAAATCATTCCAAAAAATGGAAGTACTATTTTTTCACTTTGATATCCATACAACGATAGTGACATCGCGATTGCAGCCCAATACAATCCGATCTTTTTTTGGGTCACAACCCAATAAAAAAGCGCATATGCTCCAGCAGTGAACAACACAAGTCCTAAATTTACCTCATGCCCGAGTCTCGATATATAAATATGCCAAGGAGAAGTAGCAGCAAACACAAGCGTCCATATCGCCAGAGAATCCGAGTTAAAATATTTTTTACCTAATAATTGCGCGGTTTTATATATAAAAAACACAGTAAGAAGCGACAATACTGCGGAAGGAAATCTCACAGCAAATGCATTCAAGCCAAAGGTTGCGACGGACAACGCCACGGGATAAATATATAGCGCGGGCCGAAAATCATCATATGCACGTAACTGAAGAGGAAAAAAAGTTTTATATTCGTCCATACCAGTTTTGAGTATGGAATACGCATTGTACCCGATAGACACTTCATCCAGTGATGGGCTCGGCGGAACACTATCGAGACGATATAAACGCAATATCGCTGCGAGAATAAATATACTGATAACGATAGTAATTTTTACTCGCGACATAGGTTACTCGGCGATACGCATAGCTTCTTCGCCGTTGAGGTAATAGAGTGAATGTTTACTTCCTGTAGGTATTTCTTTTGGTGTACCTATGTATAGGGTAGCGCCATCGTGCACTTCTTTTTGCCAATCTATGGGTCGAAACTGATATACATCAAAAGTATTTCTATTTTCTGCAAATCCCCCCGTCGCTGTTCCCCCGTTTCTCAAATATTTTTCTGGATCGTATTTGGTATAAAAAAGAAAAAACATATGTGGTTGTTCAAGTTTTGTGGATACAACTATTTTTTTATACCTATGCTTGTTTGCTTGGGCATACATCACGGCTTGCTTATATCCATATTGCCAAAATCGTGAATATTCTCGATTCATATGACCATAATACATATGGAAATAGTAAAAAATATTTAACACAATTCCCAGTACTGTGACACAACAAACAGCAACAACGAATGCATTTATCACATAAGATGCTTTTTTTCGCATGATTCTCACCCAATCTATTGCAGCAAGAAGACCAAAAGCAGTGAATATTTGAAACGTCGGTAAAAATACCAATGTCCGAATCGCATGCGGCGTCTCAGATGTTGGTGAAGCCGCAACTGGCGCTATCAAAAACCATGCGAACAAAAATGCACCTATCGCATCACGTCGTTTATACACTACAAACATACCCAATAGTATAAATGGCAACTCCCAAAGGTATAAAAGCCCATTATCTGGTGCATGATGTCTATCGTTATCACCCAATACAAAAAGCCAACGAATAGAAAAATGAGAGATATATCCTTCTATAATCTTCTGTGTATACACGATGCGTCGATTATCAAAAATTGTTCCAATCTTATCTCCTGCCGCTGCATCATCAGAAAGCTTGCCCACCGATCTCATAAGAAGCCCAGTTTGGTCAGCAAGTGAGCTTGTACCTTGAAGTCTCGTAAGTGAGGTTTTATCTAAAACAACAGGCAAGAGTGGCGCGACGGTAATAACCCCAATAACAACAGGCAAAAGTAATGCCTTCCAGTTGCGAAACACTTCTTTTCGCCAACATATGGAAGCGGCGATGAGCAGTAAAGGCACAAACACACGCTCGCTATGATACGCGTAGAGCGCAACGCCAAATATACATGCAGCCAAACTCATCCACACAACACTCTTTCGACCTCGCAAAAACGCATATAAACCCCAAATGTTTAATGTAAGACCACTATTTGCTTCAAATGCAATTCTAGAAAATTGTAAATGCCACGGAGAGATTGCAAGAAGAAATGCCACAAGCAAGGCATAAGTTCGGGCGCGTTTGTCTTTTTCAAATATCACAAGTACCAGAAAATACACGCCTAATACAGCAAGGGTCCCCATAATTGCTGAAGGCAATCGGACTGACCAAACTTCTAGCCCAAACGCCGCAATAGAGGGGATAGTCAAATATGTATACAGTGGAGGCTTATAATCATCAAATGACCGTAGAGCCCGAGGTAAAAATACCCCATACTCATCCCGTCCTGTACGCAATATAGAATACGCGTTGTACCCCAGCGCGGCTTCATCCCAATCGGGCGAAACCGGAACCATACCGAGCTGCCACAATCGCAAAAACCCTGCGAATATAATAATAGCGATAAGAAATATATGTTGCTTCAACCACTTCATATGATTAATCAAATGCCACAAGAACTGGATCTCCATTTAGTAATCGGATCGTTTCCACAATATTGGCATTTGCGGGTACATCTTTAGGGGCTAATATATACAACACCTTCCCTTCATACTCTGCTACCCCTTTTCTGGTGAATCGATAAGAGTTAAACCCATAGACATTATAAAACCCTGCTGCATCGAATGATGCATCTTTTGTTTTCCAAAACTGCACAGGGTCAATGTTTCCATAAAATAATGCATATATATACGGCCTACCTATGCTCTCGGTAAGCACGATTGTGTCATATTCTTTTTCTAATTTTTGGGCAAGTAGGATTGCATTTTTATACCCATATTGCCATTCACCAGAATACTCTTTCGGATAGTGAGCCATAAGTGTATGCCAAAAATAAAAAAAATTGAGCATAAACAAAACACAAATTCCGATAAAAAGATAAAGCTTACTATTTTTTGCTACTTGGTTACGTATCCATGACACGATGCCAAAAGACGTAAAAATGAGCCATACAGGAAGCGCATTCTCAACTCGAAGCGCATGAGGTGTTTCGCGCGCTACAGCAGCTGGAGCGACAGACACAATAAGCCACCACACCAACAACCATCCAACCGTAGGGAACTCAGCAAAAATAGCAAAAAGTCCGTATATCAGAAATGGCGCGCCAATAATAAGAAGTTGTCCTGTATCTCGTATAGAAAACTTGGGATTACCATCACCGTGCACAAACAAAAACCTCGGTTCAAAATGATCAAAAAAATGGATAAGATACTCTCTCGCATACCCGATACGCCGGTTGTGCGTTACAAGAGAAAGCTTTCCTGATCCATCAGTTGCAGATCGCGAGTTGGCAGTAAGGACCGTACGCAAATCTGTAAAAATACTGACCTCTGCAAACCGCAGCCTCGATTCCTTGCTCAGTAAATGCGGGACAATTGGCAAAAGCAACAAACATGAAATCACAATTCCCACAAACAATTGCCGCTTGTGTGCAAACAGACGCCTATACACAGAAACAGCTACACCAAGAGCGATAAGTGGTCCTGCATATCGCGCACTATTAAACGTATAAATTCCTGCCACGAATGGAATCCAGCATATATATAATAATGTAGGGTTACTTGCCGCTTTTCGTATCAGCCATGCGCCAAGTAATATCCACAATAATGCAATATTTGCTTCAAATCCCGCACGCGACAGCATGATATGCCACGGGCTTATCGCGAGTAACCCTGCAGTAACAAAGGCGAGTAACCTTTTTTGCTTCGACGCACTAAACAGCTCGCACACAAGAAGATAAACCATCCAAATCGATAATGCTCCAGCGACCACAGATGGTGATCGCACCGCAAGCTCAGTCATACCAAACAGTGCTACAAATGGAACGGTGAGGTAGATGGGAACTGGCGGTTTATAATCACCGAATGCTGCAAATGTATCGATGGGCAAAAACTTTCCATGCTCGTCTTTTCCAGTTTTCAAAATCGAATACGCATTATACCCGATAGATGCTTCATCCCATGAAATACTCGGTGGATTTGTGGATACATGATACGCACGTATCACAAACGCGATACTCACAATGCATAAAAGCAGTGCTGTAGTTTTCCAAGATTTCATACTG
>CAZXHY010000020.1:0-23202 GCA_964639945.1 uncultured Gammaproteobacteria bacterium | reverse complement strand
CTACTGTGCCACCGTTGTCTATAACAATTACTCGATTTGGACTCAAATGAAGCAACAATTCTCGAAACAAGGCTTTGTCTGGGTGATACGATACAACGATAAACGCAACTTCTTTATTCATATTTTTTATATGATACCAAGATTGCCTCACCATTTGCGAACAAACTACTAATCACATCTACAATAAAATATAGAGGGCGTTTCCACGATGGGTGGATACTTCGATCATGATTGTCACTAATCATCCCAACTCGTTCGAACCCTAAAGGCAAAATCAACTGGTCAAGTGTATGAAGGGAAAAATGCCACCTGTGCTGGTCTGGGATGAGCGACTGCCATCTCGCCTGCTTCAAAAATCCTATCCATGACGCAATGTTTGGAACGCCTATCACCAAATAACCTTCAGGCTTCAACAGACTCACTATCTCAATAAGTGTTTCTTTGGGATCTGGAAGATGCTCGACCACATGATTTAAAAGCACAACATCTACCACTTTCATCCTTTTTTTGAACCTCGATAGACTCGTATCTAACGATACACGAAAGTATTTATGAGCAGCGTAAACCGATGGGAGCGACGGCTCCACACCGTACGCATCAAACCCCATGTGCTTCGCGGTATCTACAACCAACCCTACGCCTGCGCCAATATCTAAAATCACCCCAGCTTTTTGAAATTTTTGAATAAACCGAAGTATTCTACGAAAAATTTCCCTAAACATCTCCTGCTTTTCTAAATATACATGTATGTCTGAATCCGCATACTCTTGGGTACGTTGTGCATTCTTGGGGGAAATAGTTCGTATTTGATAACAACTCGTGCATCGCACGATCTCATACACACCAGCTTGAAATAATTTCTGGTATTTCAATTGACCACAGATACAATTATTTTTCATGAATCACCATATATCGCCACCACAATTTCCAGTATGTAAGTCTCTCTAAATATGCAAATGCGAAGGCCAGAACAAACCCTCTCCACCCGTCTTTCCAACCTCGATCTTCTACAAATCGCGCCCAGAACATATGTGGTCCGTATAGAATTAACTTTTGTAATGTCACATGCTCGCGCGCATGATACTTTTCGAGTGAAGCAATTCCAGCGTATCTCCCAAATTTTCCAAATAATTGCCAAAATGTTCGGTACGAGTGATGATATAGAACACCGCGGGTGTTACCGATAGCCCCTTGCACTTCTATCTCTTCATGGATTGGAGTTGCAGAAACTGTGCCATACTTTTTCTGAAACAATCGCACTTTACTGTACCGTTCCCCGCCGTAATACACAGGTATCCCAAATACAAAATTTTGATAAGGAATACTAAACCCTACTTCCTTCAAATTTTTATTCGAAACTATTTTCTGAATTTCTGTAAATAATCTATGTGATACACGCTCATCGCTATCTATAACTAGTACCCAATCGGATTTGGCCATACTCACAAGTTTCTTTTTGCGTTCTCCGAGATTTAACCCACCCAGCTGCACAAGTTTTCCTCCATACTTCACCACCTCCTCAATCGTCGAATCTGTACTGTGATCGTCTGCCACCAAAAGCTCCGACCATAAACCGACAACGCTGTCCAAACAGTCGTGTATCACATCCCCCGCATTTTTCGTAATCATCACAATAGATAAACTCATGTTATTTCTTTTGCGCCACAACAAAGACCAATCCTCCATATCCAAGCTTGTGAGCGATAAATCTAATGATAAACAGCATCGGCAAACATATAACGAATATCATCTTGGTAAGTATATTTTTGCGTGCTACTTGTCTGATATTACCTATAAAATCACCAAGCGGCTCATATGTTTTTATCATACGCACGACAAACCCATTGTTTACAATTGCAATCCTGAGTGCATCTGGGGAGAAATGGAGCACATGATCAGGAAGTGCCCACCAATCCCACATACTGCCTGTTATATATTGCATTAAACTACGATAGTTGGGGGATTGAATCACGACAAGGCCATCATCCTTCAATGCTTCACGTATACTATGAAGATTTTTATTTATATCAACATCATGTTCCAAAACATCGAAACATGTGATGCAATCAAAAAGATTATCAGAAAATGGGATATGTGAGAGCGACCCAACCTTAATCCGTCCCTTCAGTGTTTTGTTTGCTTCACCGGCCAAAAATGTATTGAGCTCGACGCCATACGCATCCCATGAAACTCGACTCTCCCTCGCCACTTCAACAAAAAATCCCAAGCCGCATCCAATATCCAGCATCATTCCACCATTTTTATATTTCTCTATGAGATCCAAGTATTTACGGAATCTTTTAGACAACTCCACTTTACGCGATGTATACGAAGAAACGTAGGATTCGCTATACACATCACGATTTATAACAAATATGTTTTTTTTAGTTGATTCAATTATTTGGAGCAAGCCACACATTTGGCAATCGTACATTTTCCACCCATTAATCCACTTAAAAACCTGCTTGGTAGATTTACAAATTGCACACCCTTTCATGTGAGTAAGTCTACCAACTCCACATGTGAATAACAATTCGGTACATATCGCAACATTTTACCTAACGGTGGGAGAACAAAGTATGGAAACTGCCAAACGGTCGATTGAAAGATAACGTCAGCTACGTCTAAAGCGAAAGAAACACCGGTCACCACAGAGACTCCCCACATAAAAAATCCAAATAGCGATGATACTATACCCAGTAACAGCACGTCTGTACCGATGACAAGTTCTTTTCGTTTTTTCTGCATAAACAGATACAAACACGTTATGAAAATATAGGAAATCCATGTGAGAATTATGAAAATTTCAAAAACAGCATAGCCAAAAGAATTGGAAATAAAACCAGAATAGTCAGTGCCCCCTTTTGAGGTGTACTGGTTTATAACGTGAAGCAACCAGTATATACAAGGCCAAATAAATAATTTCCACATAATATAAACGGGTTAATGTTTTAGCCGATCTAAATACTCATCTAACCCCGATATCCGCTCTGGAGAATCTCGAAGCACTACCGTATCAAACTTTATTTTGGAATGTCTTCCTTTCATGTAGAGAAAAAGTTCTCGCATGCTTCGCATATCCCAATCATTCAGCAATATCTCGTGCTTTAACGTGTCTCCCATATGAAAAATCAACCAATAGTAGATGATCATCACTTTTCCATTAAACACTCTCTGCTCTCGCTGAGTCACTTCCGTCACTTTAGAAAAATTAAGGATGTATTCGGTTTTCCACGGACCAAAACCCATAGACTTTCGTTTTCGAAAATACACGAGTGTATTGTCTATAATTATTTTTTTACCCAAAGCAGCTACCAAGCTCACAAAATATATCACCCAGACGACTATGATGGTGGCACTTGTGCCAAAAAATACGTGCCAAATCTCTGGAAGCGTCGGGTTTAGCGTATAAAGCTCGTAGAGTCGGGGCCAAATCGTGGCTCCCATTATCCCAGTCACAATAAGCGCTGCGATCAAAAACAATGTAGATGAAGCGTTAAGAAATTTTGGCTTGAGCACGAGACTGTCCATGCACCCAGTATAGCAAATGCCACAAGAATTATTTTCCGCGATACTTACGCATGCGGTGTTCTAAATCTTGTAAGTCTGTAGCTAGCGCAAGCTTTGTATTTCGTCTATGAAGCCTCTCTCTGTTTAATCGCTGCTTAAATGGCTCACTTGCTAATGTATTTACCATCTGCAATATATAGTATGGAGCTCTAGAGAGCATTTTTTGTCTTTGTGTCGTGCCTCGAGTTGTTGGCATATCAAACACATCCCTGTTGCTTACTGCTTGTCCATAAAAATATGCTGGATTAAATCCTTCCTGTATGATGACAGCGATAGCACCCTCCATCCCTAGGCTCTCAGTCATAGTCTGAAGAACTTGATTTTTTCTCACCCCTTGGGTAGCGCCTAATTGAATCATAATTTTCCTCGCTAATTTATTTCCATCATTGGTACGAAATTTTTCTCGAGTTGCATTTACCATATCTCGTGCAAATCGATCATACCGAGGATTATTTGCAAAATCTGGCAATATGAACATGCGGGTTAGGGGCCCAGCTCCATCTGCGCTTTTTGCCATAAATTTGTAATACTGACTAGCCACCGTTTCAACAAGCTTAGGTGACTCTGGATCCATAGAGATGTGGCTCGAAATTTCCACATGCTTAGACATACCAGTCCAATCTATTCCACCATCTGCCGAAGGATATTGACGTGCCAGTTGTACCATAGGAGGACAGACAGCAGAACCAATTATGTCTGTTTCTATCCATTTACGCACAATTTGCACTTCTTTAGGCACGCCTATATTTTTTAATGCTTCTAACATAGAGAAAGTATTATAGGATAATGTTAGATATATTACAATATAGATATTTGGCAAATACAGGCAACCTAAAGTATAATACAAGCTCGCTTATTCTAAAATCTGCTTGTAACTAAACTATGAGTGTACTAAAAGAAGTATATCCACTAAAACATACACAACAGGGGCTTCTTACTCTCGATGGCTCTAGCGGTGTTATGCGGCAAGGCACGCGACCACTTCGCCTTCAGCTTCCACCCGCTGAACGCATTACCATGGTCACCACTCTCAATCAACCATACACTATTGTTCCTGCTTCAGAGATATTTGCAGCCCTACATCCGCGATATAGAGATCCAGAACGTCTTTATGTCGGCGATACGGTGCGCCCCATCATAAGCAAACTCCGAGACATCATGGAAAACCTAGACAAAGACCTACAACACAGTTTGGTTACATTCAGAGGAAGAGGGTATATGTACCTACCAGATGCTACAGTGCGGCAATACTACAAACTTGACCTTAAGGCACTCTTATCATTCGTAAAACCGGGAGACCAATAATTCGCTCTCGACGGACGTTTCACTTCAGCTCATTCATCATTTTCTCAATGTCGGCTATGACCTTATCATTTTTGCCATTTTTGTTCGCCTGACGATACTCCAAAATAGCGAGTGTATAATTTTTCCGTGAAAGAGTACTATTTTTTAGTTGTTCATAGGTCATACCTAGCGCATGATACGCACGCGCGCTATCATCATCGAATACTATCGTCTGCTCCAATATTTTCGCCGCTTCTTCATACCGCGCGAGCTTATACAACGATAAGCCCCAGTTATAGGAATAGAGCGAATTATGAGTATCTAGCCTGACTGCTGTTTCATAGTTTTCTTCTGCATTCATCAGAGCAGACTCACCGTCGAGCAGTCCAAATGCATTCCCCATAGCGTTATAGATATATGCATTCTTCTTGTCGAGATCACGGGCCAGCTTTAACTCTTCGATGGCTTGGCGCACCACAGGACGCACATTCTTTGTATAATCAGTGGCCTTGGGATCCATCGCCTTTGCTTGTTTTATAAAGCGTTCCGATTTATCATAATGCGCTCTGACTTCTGGCTTCATAACACGCACACTACTTACCGTGCGCAGCGTGTCATACATAGCACGAAAATCGTTTGGTGAATCGATCAATCCTCGAGCTACCATAGCCCAGATAATAATGCCTGTGTAACATAGAGGCGGCAAAATAAATCCTATTATGTATAGCCAAACGGACGGTTTACGGTCTCCAACTGTAACAACATAGGTATTTGCAATTTTATCGTGCCATGTTTGCTTTTTGGGATCTATCAACATCCATAAATATCCTAAATTAAACGACACGTTAGACGCGACATAGCCACAGAGACGAATCACTGCAGTGCCTATATCCATACGAGTACGATCGTCTTTTACTATGCGTATACGCATGAGCCATTTGCCGAATGTTTGTCCGTCACTCCATAGCCAGCTCGCCAACATAATCACCACCCCCAATACTTTTGGCCAGAAGAAATTAAACAGAAGCATGCCAATACTTTTGGGAGGCGTGTCCACAAATGGCCGTTGGCCAAGAATATAACTGATGCCTATATCGAGAAGGGCTAGGAGCAACGCATCGAGGGTAAATGCGATATAGCGTCTCCAAAATCCGGCATATCGAAGCGCAGCAGATGTCATAGAGAAATCATATCACAAATACGTGTGGACCCGAGAGGACTCGAACCTCTGACCTTTTCAATGTCAATGAAACGCTCTAACCATCTGAGCTACGGGTCCAAACTACAATCTCGTTGACTGACTCTATTATATCATCTACACTAATTTGTAGAAACCACATATGAACTTTATTAAGCGCGCTCTAGCCGCTATTTTTGATTTTTTACAGGGAATTGTCGCCATCGCCGCGGTGATGGTTATGATCTACCTCTTCATCATGTCCCCCCAAGAAATCAGCGGATCTTCTATGGTTCCAAATTTCCATGACAAAGAATACATCCTGACCAACAAAATCATGTATAAGCTCCGCGACCCAGTACGCGGGGATGTCGTCATCTTTAAATCTCCCAAAGACAAAAATATCGATTACATCAAACGTGTCATCGGACTTCCCGGAGAAACTGTCTCTCTGATTGGTGGAAAATTTTATATCAATGGTGCATTACTCGATGAGCCATACAAATATATGAAACCAGTATTTGGTGGATCATTTTTGCAAGAAAATGTTCCGATAGAAGTTCCTGAAGGGTACTATTTTGTCGTTGGAGACAACAGGCCGGGGAGTTCAGATTCTCGAGAATTTGGCCCTATCACCAAAGAAGACTTCATAGGACAAGCATTTTTGCGATACTGGCCATTTGATAAGGCTGGTCTCCTCCCACACCCTGCGTACCCACCGTTTGAATAAACAAGAGAGAAAATAAAATTACTACGCTTAAGAAAGCTTGGAGTGGATATGCTTGAGAGACTGACTCGTGGTCTCTAGTCCTCCGCGGATGACAAAGACAACACGTGCTTCTACTTTGGATTGCGTAATTTTCACTAAACCATTTACTGATTGTGCGAGGTCTTTTGCGATACGATCGAGTTCATCACTGTGAATACGTTCTACTTTGTGCGTAGGTGCCTGATCATTACTGGCTTTCATGCGTCGTGCTAAATCTTCAGCTCGTCTCACAGATGCATTCTCGGAAAGAATCGTTTTGTACGCGTCGACCATGAGCTTGACGTCGTTTAGCCCCGCTATCGCTCGTGCATGACCTTCGCTTATGGCGCCCGACACCAAACCGTCTTTTATCGCATCAGGGAGAGCGAGAAGTCTCATGGTGTTGGACACATATGACTCACTTTTTCCAATTCGTTTGGCCATTTCTGTCACTGTAAGACCAAACTCTTCGATCAATCGTTGGAATGCAAGCGCACGATCGATAGGATTGAGATCCACGCGTTGTACGTTTTCTACGATAGCCATTTCCAACATGCCTTTGGCACTCGTTTCTTTGATGATGACAGGTACGGTAGAAAGTCCTGCAAGTTTAGACGCGCGCCATCTACGTTCTCCTGCGATAATTTGATATCCAGCTGGAGTCTTGGCTATGACAAGAGGCTCGATGACACCATGCTCTTTTATAGAATCGACAAGATCAGTGAGTAAATCAGGGGCTATAAATCCCCGTGGTTGTAACGGATTTGGTTGTAACAAATCGATATCTAGATGAAGTACCTGTTGGGTGTCTACCATGTCTATGCGTGCGAGGGCTGGATCGTCACGTATTGTTTACCACGCTTTGTCGTAAATTGTACAAGTCCGGGAACTGTCGCATACAGGGTAAAATCTTTCCCCATATCTACACCTTCCCCTGCATGAACACGAGTACCTTTTTGTCTGATGATGATGTTACCGGCTACTGCCATCTGACCACCATAAATTTTCACTCCAAGTCGCTTGGAAACTGAATCTTTATTTCCTTTGGCTGTTCCGCCTGCTTTTACGTGTGCCATAGTGAATTATTTCTTTTGAAATACAAAAAATTGTCTTCGAACCATCGCTTGTGGTCGGCTGTACTCTATAGGTCCAGCCACAAGAGTATACCCAAGGCTTTCACATCTGTCAACTATGTTTTTCACGGTGAGGATTCTCCCCTGCACGGAATATTCTGGCAATGCGATCACGACTTTACCTCCAGATCTCAAAATATGAATCCATTCACGCAAACATCCTATATATAATTTTTCCAGACCTTTTAACGTATTTTTTACCAACTCATGGGTGACGCTCGCGTGTTTGCCGCCAAATGATGGGTCTCCCATAAATGGCTCAGTCACAATCGCATCTACAGAATCTGGTTTTAGCACTGTGCTCACGTGAGTCGCGTCGACCGTATAAGCCACAGGTGCTTTATGCTGTAACAGCCCATACTGAGATCTGAGCCACGCAAGGTTTTTCTCGGATTTAGATATCGCTACAGGATCTATATCACTTCCCACCACGTTCCAATGAGCCAGAAGTGCCTCACCCAAGATGGTTCCTACTCCACAAAATGGATCTAACAACACACGCTTACTGTCGGGAGCACTACTACCAGCTATGTTTACGATCATGCGAGCCACTTTTGGCGGCAACATCCCGCGCTTAGGATCTGCAGCAGGTCTACCAAAATCTCGAGTATTCCAATCTTCAAAATCCTGTACCGCTACGGTATGGGCAAGCAAATATGATCCATTTTGAACCACAATCACCAAATCTACCGCGTGTTGTTTGGTGACAACAACACTGGATAATGTCGATTCATGCTTGGCCTCTATATATCGAGTGACTATGTTTCGATTTACTAATTCGTTTTTTAGCGCCCGAAGTACAGATGCAGATACTTTCGCGGGATCTCCATACACACTCACACCAAAGACAATTTTTCCCTCATGAGACAGGGGCACCAAGACATCTACAAGCTGATCTGTCTGAATTTCCGACACCTCGCCTATCACTTGGGCTATCTTTATCGTGCCCCCCAAACGTTTCATGGCTGTATCGGCATCTATCTCACCCTCAAGCAGGGCAGTGCCCTCAGAAAACCTTGTGATAGTAGGATAAAGGGATTGAAGTTCTAAAAAGCCTAACGTGGGGGTTCTGCCTAAAATAAAAAGGGACCGTTTCATGCGTTCTTGACGCCTATAATCTCCAATTTGGACAATTGTGCTCGAAAACCAGTATGTCTTCGGTGTCGCACTTTATGTTTATATCGTCGGACCTCAACTTTTTCTCCTTGTTTCTGCTCAACAATCTTTGCAGTTACTGATGCACCTTTGACAAACGGCTTACCTATGTGGGTATTTTTTTCATCTTTTACAAGCATCACATCGGAAAGCGTGATCTCATCTCCAGCATTGCCCTCGAGCAAATCCACTTCGATGATGTCGCCAACTTTGACGGTATATTGTTTTCCGGTGATTTTTACTACTGCGAACATAAGGTCCTATTATATCGGATTAGCTTAGTGGATTGCAACGTCTCCCATATTTGGGCCTCCACGCCGCATAGCGAACAACAACCCAAACGCCAATGCTAGTGACAATATCGAGCTTCCTCCATAAGAAACGAGTGGCAGTGTGATCCCAGTCACTGGGATGATGCCCATGTTCATACCAGAATTGATGAGCACCTGTGTCAAAATGACCCCAAACAGTCCGATCGTATAAAAAAAGACGAACGGATTCCCCATCCGCCCTCGTATATGCGGGAGGAGTATCTGCCAAAGCAAAGTCGCGTAGAGGAAGAGTAGGCTTATCCCCCCTAAAAATCCAAGCTCTTCTATGAGTGTGGCAAAGATAAAATCCGTGTGATACTCTGGTAAAAATCGTAGATGACTCTGTGTGCCTCGCCCCAGTCCCCGTCCAAAAAAACCACCACTTCCTACAGCTATCATAGCCTGCATAGCATTATACCCAGCGCCTCTTGGATCCAGCGCCGGATTGAGAAATGTCTCTATACGATTTTTCTGATATTGTGCCAACAAATGCCACATAAATGGCATAAGCAATACAAAAATAATTATCACCACTCCCACAAATAGGATAGACAATCCGCCGGCAAGCATCATAAAAAACCACGAAAACATATACACAAGTGCTGTCCCTAAATCTGGTTGCTTAAAAACTATAAGCGCGGGTATCAGAATTGCTGCTCCATGGAGAAATATCCATTTGAGTGATCTGGGTGAATACGTGGTGATGAGTCTCGCAAATGCCAAAAGCAACAAAGGTTTTACAATCTCCGAGGGTTGTATTTGTTCGCCACCAATCATGATCCACCGGTGTGCACCGCGTATGGACGGTCCAAAATATGGTAAAACCAATACGATAAGAGACAAGATGTATCCATACGGGGCAAACCACCATAACACCACAGGATCTAACCGTGACACCACATATATGATGCCAGCACCAAGCACCAAAAATCCTAACTGCTGCCAAAATAGTCCAATATTTGTGGTGAGGAGTATAAAAAGCCCAGCAAGCCCCAACATGATCAGGCACAACACAATGCCCCAATCAACGTGATGATCTACTTCATTGTAGATACGGAAATTTGATCTGACCATACGATAGATTCTGCGAGAGTCTCGCGCTTTATCTGCTCCAACAATGCTTCTGGCAACTCTTTATGCACATGGGGCAAACTCACCACGACTCGCTCGTCTATTTTACATCCTTTTTCTTTTCGAGCTACCTGTATATCACGGATAAGTTCCCGTACTTTTCCCATCTGCTCAAGCTCTGCAGTCATTACTGTATCAAACTGTACATCTAATCCTTCTCGCTCAACCATGACCACCGCCAACACATTGAGTTCGTCTTTCAACACATCGATAAGCTCGTCAGATAATGATGAGGTAGTCGTTATAATGACTGAAGCAAGTGGTTGTCGGAGTTTGATAGCGAGCTCTTTTCTTCTCGCGTGCGCCCTCTCTACTATATCCTGCACCACACTCATATCAGCATCCAATGCAGCATCTATAGACCTTTGGGTTGTCTCTGGCCAAGCAGATAAATGCACGGAGTCAGCGTTTGGCACTAAATTATGATATACACTCTCTGTTATAAACGGCGTCACTGGAGCCATGACTCGAACCAGCACATCCAGCACCCAACCAAATACTGCTTGGGACGATGTGTCAGACTGTATACGATCTCGACTTCTGCGCAGATACCATGTAGAAAGTTCAGATAAAAATGCAAGGATGTGTCTACAATACGTTGTCGTGTCATATGCATCCATCGCACTCGTTGCGTCTGTCACAAATGTGTTGAGGCGACTCAAAACCCATCGATCGAGTATATGCACTGCTTTGGGTTCGGTTTTGGGCGGTGCCTCGGTCACATACAATTTATAGAAACTAAAGACATTCCAAAGTATAGAAACTACTTTCTGATACACCTCTTTGACTCCGGTTTCGGAAAAATTTAGATTCTCCGCCTTCATCACGACTGATGCCATGAGATAAAATCGAAGTGCGTCTACCCCATACTTTTCCATGACAAGTACTGGATCGGGAAAATTCTTTTTGGATTTACTCATTTTGTTTCCATCTTCGGCCAAAATCGTGCCTGTAGTCACCGCATTCTCAAACGTATGTTTGCCGAAAAGTCCCACAGACATAACATGGAGGGTATAAAACCATGCACGCGTTTGAGCTATATACTCCGCGATAAACTGTGCAGGATGACTCTGCCCAAATATTTCTTTCTGCTCAAATGGAAAATGTAGCGATGCAAAAGGCATACTGCCTGATTCTATCCAACAATCAAATACTTCTGGAATTCGTTTGCCCTTGATGGTACATTCGTCATCCACCCACACCTCCAAATCATCCAAAAATTCTCGATGAATATCGGTAAGTGTCGTAACTTTTTCTGGGTCTACTGCCCATTTTTTGAGTTCTTCTACCGATCCTACTATACGAATTCGATTTCCAGCTTTCCATATTGGCATAGGAGTACCCCAATATCGACTACGTGATATGTTCCAGTCAGGAGCGCCCTCCAACCCTTTGCCAAATCTACCATGCTTGAGATAGTCAGGATGCCAATTTATGTGTTCGTTTTGTGCCACCAAGTTTGACTTGATTTTCTGTACATCGATAAACCATGCAGGAACAGCGTTGAAGTACAGGGGCGTCTCACAACGGTAGCAGAATGGATATGAATGAATCTTTTTTTCTGCTTTTAACATTAAATTTCGAGCTGTTAAATCGTCAATTACCCACTGTTCTGATTTTTTATAAAACACTCCAGCAAGCGGTGTCACAAAATCCAAAAACTTTCCCTGATCATCTAGGGTTGGGACACGAGGAAGGTCTTTTTCTACTGCGAGGCGATAATCGTCTTCTCCGAAAATTGCTGCCGTGTGTACGATTCCTGACCCGTCCTCTAAACTCACGAAATCTGCAGCAGTGACATAGTGCGCCTTTTTTCCTTCAAGTGGCATATAGCTGTACAGCGGTTCATATTCAGCTCCCACCAACGATTTACCCTTCACCGTTTTTACGACCTTCCCAACTTCTCCTATTACTTTTGTTTGTAATGATTTACTCACCCACAACAGATCATTTTCTACCTCAACCTGTACGTAATCTGCTTTTTCGTCTACTGCAAGCGCTACATTTCCTATCAATGTCCATGGGGTAGTCGTCCATGCGACGAAATACTCATTTGCTGTACCTACTTTTTTGAATTTTACAAAAACAGAGTTGTCTTCTACGTCTTTGTAACTGTTATCCATGGCGATTTCAAAGTTAGAAAGCGGTGTCGCGCAGCGCGGGCAATACAAGATCACTTTTCTTCCTTCATACACCAACCCTTTTTGATGCAGTGTCGCAAATGCCCACCAGACAGACTCCATAAACGTCTTATCCATGGTTTTGTATGAGTGTTTGAAATCTACCCAACGACCAAGCCTCCGTATGACACCTTCCCATTCTTTGTCAAATCGCAAAATAGCACTCCGACACGCTTGATTAAATTTATCTATCCCATACGCTTCTATACCTTTTTTGCCACCCTTGAGTTCTAATTCCTTCTCTATGATGTTCTCGATCGGTATACCATGACAATCCCATCCCCACACACGATCCACTCGGTATCCTTTCATGGTCCAATATCGTGGCACAAGATCTTTCACCGTAGACGCGAGAAGGTGTCCGTAGTGAGGTAGTCCTGTGGCAAACGGTGGACCATCGTAAAACACATAGCGCTTATTTTCTGGTCGCTCACTTACGGATCGCTCAAAGGCTTGTGTTTTATCCCAAAACTCGAGCACTTCATGCTCGTTTGCCGAGACATCTAACTTTTCTTGAAAATTGGATTTCTTTAGACTCATATATGTACCATTATGCCACAAAAAAAGTACCGTTATTTTATAAGGACCCGCGACGCCAGTCGCAGGTGGTACCACCTTAGTTACTTCTCAAACTGCTATATCGGGCTTACCCGAGGGATTCTACTATTCTTTCTAAGAATTTCTTTCCCTAGCATCCGAGTGATAGTCGGATATCGCTTATAAACGATTATAGCACCAAACATATAATTTGACACGCCAAACTACACGACGTATTATCTTCGCAACCCATGCCTTCTCACAATGTAGAACATACCGAAGCATTTCCTCTTACATTCACAGGAATTCGTAATGCACTAAAATTCTGGAAAGAAACGCCCTATAAAAGTCGTCCACTACTTGCTATCCAAACAACTAGATATCCAAGCGCACTACCCATACGGTTTCACAATCGTGGCGATGAACGAGTGCATGGATACAGCGGCACTATGGATACACATCACATCGGAAGACCATTGCTTCTAATAGTTGCGGAAAGTCCCTTGAGAAAAAAACGCGAAGCTAGCGTTCGGTAATCATAATCCAGATCCTTCTTCTATGGGATTGCTCTTCATTTGTGCAAGAATTGCCATCTTTAATGCTTCTGCATGTTCGCGATTTAACCCAGGGATCACCACAGCATTACCACGAAATCCTATGTACTCCATCGGCGCTTTCTGTGTTTTTTGCATTTTTTGTGCTTGAATTTCAGCGCTAGATTTCGTTGCGTTTTCTATAGCTACCGACGCAAGACCAAACACTCTATCAAATAAATCTTGCTTTACAAATATATGTTGGATAACGCCATACGGCACATTACGCTCTTCTTTGCTTAAAACTCCTTGCCTAAGCAATAAAAATTTCTCCTCCAACGCAAAATGAAAATTATGTCTTTGTAATACCGAAACTACAAATGCAATTGGTGCGTATGCCACAAAGGCGATGAGGAAATAATTTATATTTCCAAACTTGATCATGGTGAAAGTGAAAAGAACGACAAACAATGAACCAATGAGGGATTTATAAAGCCAAACAAACTGTATCGGATAATCTTGTTCCGTAAGCATGATAATTTTTAGACTTTTTTGCTTATTCGTTCGCTGACTGTTTTTAACAGTGCTGCCCGCAACCCATCTGCTGCAGGTTTTTCTACACCGTCGATATGTGCTTCCATACCAGAAGACACGGTGGCACTAGACAGATGGACGTCATAAAGCCCGAGTAATCTATCGAGCAGATCTTGATCCACATACACATCCTGAATTCTTTCATAAGGAATCGTGATCTCTCTGGGAGTGATGGGGCCCTTTTTTATAACCAAATAATCATGAGCAAAATCATAAAAATATGTGTTGAAGTACCACACCTGATACAGATACGAAAGTATAATAAGCACGATCCACACGACAGACAACCCCAAAATTCCACCAAACATAAACGGCTGAACCGATGCATCTACGGTAAAACTCGTAATTCCAAGAAATCCGATCATGCTCACAAAAAATATCGACCACGCAAAAGCGTCAACGATCGTCTTTTTTATAATTTTGGTTGGACTTAACGGAAATTTAGTTTGTATATCACTCATACGCAAATATCCTCTCTGGTTCTCTCAATCATATGCGGATAATGACCGCAGGTCAACGGATATCTACAAATGCTATTTCACACGCCTTTTGGTATACTCCCCCACATGCAAAAACTCGAAGGTGTTTTATCTAACCTTGAAGGCACACTCATAAACAATCGCCCACTCATCATCGCCGCATTTCGGCATACGTTTGATGCGCATGGAATGGCACAGCCACGGCGAGGAGAAATTCTGGACACCATAGGACTTCCACTTTCCTCAAGTTTTCAGCTTCTTACAAAAACAAGCTCATTCCCAAATACTGACAGATTGGTAGCCACGTACTTACGATTCAAAAGAAATAATCCACAACTTGCTATGTGGTATCCTGACGCAGAACGCTCACTCGATTGGATGCAAGAAAAAGGAATACCCGTCTCCCTCGTTGTGACACAGTCTACCGTTATGACCCGAAATATGATCGACCACTTTGGTTTGGCAAGAATGTTTCATACGGTTATCACTCGCGATGATGTGCAGGATCAGAAACCCCACCCCGAAGGACTGCTTCGGGCGCTACGAAGCATGGATATTCCCGCGCGACACGCAATCATGTTTGGTCACGCTGCATCGGATATCGAAGCAGGATATGCCGCTCGATGCCGCGCGTCTATCGCTATCGCCCACGATGGCGTAGACACGAAACTATTGCGTGCTAAACCAACTACGATAATTCATGATAATTGGAAACTCGTATCGGAAGTCAAAAAAATTCTGAAGTAGACCTATCTCACCTCGAACCAGAGAGGGTTCTTATTATTAGAGCTTCCTGTAGCGTAATCAAACGTAATCTCTGAATCTTTTTTGATATCTTTGTTCGCGATAAATGAGATGGTTTTATAAGTTGGGGACATCTGATATATGGCATTTGGCGTATGAGAATGGTTGTACAATGACCCATATCCCAACACGAGTAACCCCTGCTCTTTCGTTTCTCCAAAAAAGAACAGATATGTCGCGAGCATACTCTCGCTTATGTGAGCTGTGTCATGTTTTGTCAGCTCTATCGTAGGACAAATTTCTATAATACTTCCGCGTGATATATCCTCACTCGCAAACACTCCACGACCCGCGTTTGCTGTTTTGGACGCTGCCACATAAATAGTTGCTGTACGTGTGTTCATTTTCATATCATTCTACCTCACTCCATCGTCTACCATACACAGATCTTCTCACACCTAAACACAAACTTTCTCCTGCTTTATTATCCACACAACACTTCGGTTGAGACTGTTTGCCATGCAACACGCAAAGCTTTCCCCGTAAAAATACACAATCAGCCTCCATGGTATACCCACCGCCCTCTTGAGGCACTAGCACTGCTCCACGTTTACGAAACATTTCTGCTTCGCGCTCGGTAAAATCAAAAATAACGCGATGATTTTGGGACATTTTACAACAGGCAGCATCGCAATCTCTGAGGCACTCTAATTTTATCATACAGGGCGCTATTATACCCTATAATATATGGAGGAACCAAAACCTAACCTATTTACTTCTTTTTCCAAACAAAAAACGCAGATATAAGCAGTATCGCGCCAAAAACAGCGTGCACTACGTGGAACGGGGGCAATCCTATCGCCTCGTGACTCATGGGGAATGGCGGAGTATGAAAGATCAAAAAATATACACCCAACACACCAAGAATCGCTACTGATACAATTTTTTTATTCATAATACGATCTCCGATCTATCGATCAGTATATGGGGTCTCATCCCAAATCACAACTCAATCTATTGAGAATACTACTCCTTACGCTCTCCCATATGGCGCGCGTGTCTTTCCTCTATTCGCTGAAGAAGACTAGGTGTTTCAGTATAAAACTGCACAGTGTCCAATGTTTCTAGCGCATGCCCCGTGCGCTCACGAAATATACGCTTATACTGCTCTTTGTCCAAGTCTCCCGTTAGGATAATAGGAATGTGATGTTCTTTGACGTGTGGGAAAATTTGCATCCATGATCCACCTATTCCATCTGAAAACCCAAACACAACGGCCTCGCTTCCACGCGTATCCATTCGATGAAACATATCGTCCAGCGATTCTACATGGATGACTGTGGTATCCGAAACACTAGAAAATACTTGCGCTACTCTCTCTCGCCAACCATCTGTGATTTTTTTCTGATCAAAATACGTGAGGATATTCATATCAAATAGAGTATGGCCTCTCTCCGTCAACACTGACTTTCGACAATACAAGCGTTTATGCTCGAGCAGAAAGCTGAGCTTTTACAGATTTCATAGATTCAGGGTTGTTTTTGAGCTCCGTCATTTTCACCATAACCGAGTCTATATGTTCCGATTGAGCAAGCGATGTCGCTAGGGCTGCGCGAGTATTGGGATTGCTCACTATTTTTCCAAAAGTTTCCGAAGCATCGGATAACAATTTCTTTTGATCCGGATCTTTTGTCATCTCAGCGACAGCCGAATACATGCCAGACATACCATCGACCACATGTTCTGCGGCGAGCATTTTCGGATCACCTGCTGCCACTTCTACTTTTCTCCCGTCTTTTCCATATATCACACGGTCTCCACCTTTTTTCAGTGCCTCGTGTGCGACTAGCTGCACACCATGTTTGACGACAATACTCGCTGTCTTAAATCCAACTTTTTCTACGATAGTCCCACCCACTGCCAAAAATACTACATCGACTCCTACTTTTGCCTGCTCCCAGAGAGAGCTACCATATTTTGACACAGCCATTTGTGCACGCTCTGGAACAGTCAAATTTCTTCCCGTGTCTGCATCTTTACCAATTGCTACGGCAAAGCCTGCTTTTTGCATATCGAGACTGGCGTTGATTAGAGGAGATACGACAGGAATCCATTCGACAATTTTATTTGTCGAGATTTTTCTGGCAAGTTTTCGCGCGCCTTGATTTAGTTCGGTAAGTTTATCGATAACGATCTTGGGTGTAGGAGCCTCAAACTGTTCTTTGCGATGTTTGAGTTGTTTTTCTACAGACTGAGAAAATTCACCATTCTGATTGGCACTATTGTTTAATTCGTCCTCAACGCCTGTTGGATTTGTCATACCTCAATCTAATCAAACAGAAAAACATTGTCAACACAAGATATAATTACGAGATGAGTATACTTACAGAGAAACATACATCACCAGAAAAAACTGCCGCATTTTCCCGTGAACATGGAGTTATCGTCTCAAATAGACCATATCTCGAAGTACTCACTGATGTATTAGGACTCGAAGAGTCTCAGGTAAAACAGAGAGATGTACTTTCTTTGGGTGAAGGTCTTTCTGATTTTGTTCTCCATTTAAATAACGATGGCATCGCGCGAGCAAAAGCAATTGACCCAGCATATGCATTAGTACAAAACTCATCTTCACTTGCTGATTTCAGCAAAAAAGCATATCGATCAGGTCTTACGGTAGTACCAGATGCGAATCGTTACAAACAAATTAAAAAAGCAATTAAGGCAGATACACATCTGCCGTTCGCCTCGCATGATGAGCTTCCTTTTGCAAATGAATCGTTCGATATAATCGTCGCGTCCATGATAGCCGCGCCTTTTAACGGTGATCGTTTTGTCAGTGATTTTTATGGTCGATTTGGTGAAATCGGCCGAGTGCTGCGATCAGATGGATATTTCTGTGCAGGAACCCATACGTATAGACCTGAAACATATCCCAAAACACGTGAAGCATTTCGACACCTCCAAAACCAAGGATGGCAAGCTCTGCTGAAATCCAATAACACTCGAAGCTGGCTATACTTCACGCGCGCCCCACAAGAAAATATTCGATCAATGCAAGAAGCTACTCCAATCACTTTCTAAACCTGCAATTGAAATATAACCAAGCGCACAAAACATTCCATTCATCAACAAAACAACTCATTGAGAACTCTCAATGAGTTGTTTAAATATTTGTCTCGCTTTTTACAGCGTGGTCCAACGATCATGTAATCCAAATCCAGGATTCCCAATTTTATCGAACAAACCATGATATCCTGCCGACTTATCGTTCCAAACCTCTTGAATTATGGTGTATTCACCCCAAAGCGGACTTTCAGGGCCTGTCCAAACAATTTTTACAAAATCTGTAAAATTTTGTTTTTTTCCATCTAAATCAAGATACTCACCTGTATAGTGATTCGTCAACCAACCCATACTCACTCCGCTGGGAATACCATCAACCAAACCACGGTCTAGCTTATGATCTCCATCGCAGTCAACATTTGCTAACCAAGCATCACTCCATTTCATAATCAGCTTGTCGCCAGATGTAACCGGTACTGCTGGACGAGAAAAATTCTCATAATACCCACTAAACATATGTGATTGATAGTTGTAGCCCCATTGGTCAAAACCCAAAACTACTGGATTTCCAACCGCATCCACAATTGTGCCATCCTGAATGGTTGCGCATGCCACTTGTGCTGCCACAACAGGTGACACGAATAATGCAAATGCAACAACTGCTACAAACACAAAAAATAATTTTTTCATACTATATTTTCACCTCCCTTCCAAAAAAATAACAAAAAAAATCCGCCAAATGGCGGACAGCTAATACAATTGAATGCATACATCTCTAAAAATCATACACTCATATGTATAACAGAAACTTATAGTATTATAAGTACGCAATCCCACAAGTCCTGATTTTTAAACACTCATTTTTCTTTTTGAACGTCTATTTGTTTATATACGACTTTATCTCCATTTACATTATAAAAATTTCGCTTCGCTGTAATTCGAGGTCTAATTTTACCTTCGACAACCACCTGTGACCCTACTGGAAAAAACGTATCTAACGATGCGTCTGAATGCAGTATGTCTTGAAAATTTCCAAATATTACATTATCTAACTGTTTTATTTGCACTCCTTTATACTCTGATTGTTTAACCATTTCACTTTTAAATGTCGTGGGATTTGTACGCGCAAAAAATGCATAAGATGAAGCCCATGCGCCATCAACGAATATTAATGGATACTTTTCACGATCAATTATCACTTGTCGTATAACTTCATTTTGTTCTTTGGCCCACCACTCAGACGCATATGCTGGATAATCATAAAAATAGATAACCACAAATCGACTCACCGTGATAAACACCACGACACTCATCAGTCCAATCGCGACCACCTTTGTTTTGGTTGAAACTGAACCAAGATAATCAAGTATTTTATCCACTGCAATAGCAGAAATGATAGTAACTGCTGGCAACATAAGCACCGATCTATACGGATAATTTCCCTCTGTGAGACCCCCAGGTAACGCACCCAGAAACATCCACCATATGAAAACAAATCCTTTATTTACTTTCCCAAGTAAGATATACGCCAACCCTATAAAGAATAAGGGAAACATAAAAAAGTGATATTGCCCCACACGACTGGTAGAAAGCTGTAAATTTCCATACCCATTTACAAACAAATAATTTATCGAGAATGATTTAAAATAACTAGCCACAAACTTCTCTATACCTACAGTCACTTTATTGTGTGTAAGACGAGATAACCACTCTGGTGCCAGCGTGTTGTTCCTCTCATAGATAACTTGTGCTGAAATCTTTGATGCATTAAAAATACTCACTTGCCCAAAATCTTGACTCTGTAAATTTACATACGAGGTAAAAATCATGATCAAATACCCCATGGCAAATAACCCTATAAAAAATACCATTTTCAACCGATCTTTCAGTGACGTAAAGTCATGCTTATATATAAACAGCAGCACGAAGATAAATGGAGGCAAAAAAATTTTAGGTGCATCATAAGAAAATATAGCCGCTACAAAACAAACAGCCGATAACGCCAAAAACTTCCATCGTTTCGATGCAATAAGAAAAAAATAATATCCAGCAAGAACAAAAAATAAAGCAATCGACTCAAGAAGTGCTTGTCGAGATATGTGAATAGACCAAGGATTCACAGCGAAAAGCAGGGAGCTCCAAAAAACAGCTTGCTGGGATAAACGAAGTCGCTCCAATATGAGATAAAGCAACATCACTGATAAAATTCCAAATATCGCCGAAGGTAACCGGACGGCAAATATCGTTAAATCAAATAATATGATGGAGGGAATTACGCTATAAATATACAGAGGCATCCGAGATCCACCCCACGCTTCTCGAATGGCAAAAATATTATTATCACCGTAGGGTGAATGTCCAGTTTTTAATAAACTATACGCAATATATCCTTGATCAGCCTCATCCGAATGCAGACCAGATGGTATGGTCCCCAAAGAACCTAATCGGAAAATGGAGGCGATAATGAGAATAAAAATAATCTGAACTATCCTATTTCGAAGGAAGCGCATAACCCAATCTTACACGCACTCACAAAGTGTATGCAAATTTTTTGCACTACAAAATATTCTCCAATTGAACACCACTGAAATTAACTTCTCTGTCTTAAAAATGCGGGGATTTATAAGACAGACCTATTCTTTAGCTTCAATCTCTCTAAAAGCACCATAGATGAAATCGTGCATTTCAATGTCTTCAAGGTAAATGTAGCAGAGGGATGTAGCAAATGCAAATGGTTGTACAGAACTAGTACAAAAGATATGAACATTTAAACCCGCGGAGTATAATGACTGGGCAACATGAAAAAATCTATATTAGTAATTATTCTTATTCTGCTTCTGATTGTCTCTGGATACTTTATAGTTACAAGAAATAAACAGTCACAACAAACTAATAATGACTCTTCATTGACGACTGGAGACAACATCAAAGATGTTAAGGCTGATTTGAACGGCGATGGAAATCAGGAGACACTCCGTTTAACATATATCGAATCAGCTAAAGAGACATCGTCACGAGCAAGCCTGGTCGCTCTTGATAAAAATGGGAATGAAATTGGACCCCATTCCTTGCCAATTCCCAGACCGTTAGATGATAGTGGTAAAGCCATTACGCCAGATACCAAGCATAAACAACAATTTGTTAGTTTTGACTTTTCGGTCGGACCTCATTCATCAGAAACGATGTTCTTTGGTCTACAACAACATTCGAATGAAGTTGCACCAGTCTGTCTGACGGAAGACGGTAAACTTCCAGAGGATTGCCTGTTTTGGTCGGGAGAGATTGGGGAATTGGTTGTAAGGGATTTAGATAATGATGGTTTCTTGGAAGTTGTAGAAACTGTAGATGAGTATCCAAAGAGCGGAACGTTAACACAGGATGAAGAAAAGGCGATTAATGAGACATTCAAGGATTTGGATAAAAATGTTACGGACGGAATGAAACGGATTGCAATGCGAGAAAAAGGTGGTAGAGGTAATAAAGTGATCTGGGGAATATACAAATTCAACGAGAATTTCTTTGAGGAGCAAACTGATTCGAATTATGACAAATACTTTGCATTAGTGAATCAATATTTAAAAACTACATATCCAACATACCCAACAATAATGAAAAGAAGTACCATAAGTAAAGACTCTGAAGACTACAATATGTTTATGCGTCAATTTTGGACGCACCGATAAACAATATAGAATCTCACCACCGGAACAGTCGCCACATTAAAGAAATCTTGATAATACTCTCGGAAGGACTATTGTAAATATATGCCTATACTCTCTGCTACGTTGAACAATACTGCACTTACACTACTAATCGGATTTATCATCTTTTTGACATGGATCGCTATTTATTACAAAGACAAATCCAACAAAACCCGTGACGAACTTCTTGATTTAGCAGACACATGAGGGTTTTTCTCAAAAAATCTTCACTCATGCGAGCTGATGAACGAAAAGTCTTTGATATCCTCATGAAGCTCTTTGGCAACACTTATTACATCTACCCTCAAGTGCGTCTTGCTGCCATTCTCGATGTACAAAATGACGTGAAGGATCATGACAATCTTTACCGGCAAATTGACCATTTATCACAAGATTTTATTTTGTTTGATAAAGCTGCGATGTCACCCCACCTTTACGATCTGAATAGTTAACCACCGTTCCTATTAAGAGTAATAATTAGATCATTTTAAATACAAAGTATGTCCACTCAAATTTAATTTTCCTTCTCGAAGTAGTCTTTCAATAATTAACCCAACAATTTCTATTGGGTCAGTTCGATTCTTACCAATACCGAAAACTTCCATTACTGCTTTGGGGATTTGTTCGCGCGCAAACCCAAACTGATCTTCAATTAAATATAGTATTGCACATTTTATTTCACCAGGTGCTATTTGATTTATTCCCCTTGTCACTCCCATCGCAGGAGTTCTAAATAATTCAATATCGTTATCATTTTTATATATAAATTTACCATCATATTTGAATTTGGAAAATGAGATTGAGTGTTCACAAGCTCGTATGACATTTTTTCGAATATTAGCACCTGCCCTACTTACTC
>CAZXHY010000019.1:0-23484 GCA_964639945.1 uncultured Gammaproteobacteria bacterium | reverse complement strand
GTCTGCTTCTTTTGTGGATCAGATAACACAGCGTATGCTTCATTTATTTCTTTAAACTTTTCGCTAGCGTTTGCTGCTTTATTGCGATCTGGATGCCACTCCAAAGCAAGCTTCCTGTACGCTTTTTTCATTTCATCTGCGGAAGCAGTTTTTGACACCCCCAATACTTCGTAAAAATCTCGTTTAGCCATACAATATCGCTATTATACCAACTAGGCGCGCTTTCGCGCGCCTAGAATATTATTTATAATTTACTTTTAGCTTACGACTTCAACCTCTTCTACTTTTTTACCTTTATCATCTTTTTTGGCTTTGTCATCTGCTGGAGTTTCCTCTGCAGGCTCCCCATCAGCTGGTGCACCACCCGCTGGTGGCTGTTGGTACATAGCAGCTCCCAGTTTTTGGACAATGTCGGAAAGCTCGCTTGTCGCTTTTTCCAAATCTTCGCGGGACCCAGTCTCAAGGATATCTTTGAGCGCTTTGGTTTTTTCCTCAATCGCTTTTTTATCCTCTTCTTTGGCTTTATCTCCAGCGTCCTTCACTGTCTTTTCCGCCAAGTAGATCATGTTATCTGCCTTGTTTCTAGCCTCAATTTTATCTTTCTTTTCTGAATCTTCCGCAGCATGCGCTTCCGCTTCTTTGCGCATTTTTTCCACTTCTTCCTTGGAAAGTCCAGTAGAACCCGTAATCGTTATCTTGGATTCTTTATTACTAGCTTTATCTTTGGCTGCGACATTTAAGATGCCACTTGCGTCGATATCAAAGGTCACCTCGACTTGAGGAATACCGCGTGGCGCTGGTGGAATGCCGGAAAGCACAAATCGTCCCAGAGACTTGTTGTCTACTGCCATTGGCCGCTCACCTTGCAATACATTTATCTCCACAGACGTTTGATTGTCGGCAGCAGTTGAATATATTTCTGTCTTACTGGTTGGTACAGTAGTGTTTCGAGGTATCATGGGTGTAGATACGCCTCCCAAAGTTTCAACACTAAGGGTCAGTGGCGTAACATCTAAAAGCACCACATCTTTCACTTCCCCAGTCAAAACTCCAGCTTGTACAGCAGCTCCAATTGCTACTACTTCATCTGGGTTTACTGAAGCATTTGGATCTTTACCAAAGAATGACTTGACGATTTCAACGACTTTTGGCATGCGAGTCATACCCCCTACCAACACAACTTCGTTTACATCACTCACCTTTAGTTTGGAATCAGCGAGACATTTTTTCACTGGTTCGATTGATTTTTGAATCAATGGCTCTACAATTTGCTCAAGTCTCGCACGTGAGAGCTTCATCACAAGGTGAAGTGGTCCGTCTTTGCCTTGTGTCACAAATGGCAAATTCACCTCTGCTTCCATAGAACTGGAAAGCTCAATCTTCGCTTTTTCTGCTGCATCTCGCAATCGTTGTAATGCCTGACTATCCTTGCGCAAATCAACGTTATTTTCTTTCTTAAACTCATCTGCCAGATAATCTAAAATTGCTTTATCAAAGTCATCTCCCCCCAAATGGGTGTCACCATTGGTAGCTTTTACTTCATACACGCCTTCTCCGAGCTCTAAAATAGAGATATCAAACGTACCACCGCCGAGGTCGTAGACTGCTATGGTATGAGCGTTTTTCTTGTCTAATCCGTATGCCAATGCCGCAGCCGTTGGCTCATTTATAATACGCATGACCTCAAGCCCAGCTATTTCCCCAGCTTGCTTCGTCGCTTGACGCTCACTATCGTCAAAATATGCAGGAACCGTAATAACTGCTTGTTTGACTGGCTCACCCAAATATTTCTCTGCATCTGCTTTAATTTTGGCCAATACTTTTGCAGAAATTTCTTGGGGAGTGAATTGTCGCCCTTCTACCTCTACGACCGCCATGTCGTTCTTGCCTGCTTTAATCGTGTATGGCAACCACTTCATATCGGTCTGCACACTAGCGTCAGAGAATTTACGACCCATGAGGCGTTTACCAGAGAAAATCGTAGACTTTGGATTAAGCACCATTTGTCGCTTTGCGACATCGCCGACGATGTTTTTTATCGGATCGACAACAGATGGGATGACATTACGCCCTTCTGCTGAGTGAATCACTTTGGGAGCTCCCCCCTCCATGACCGCAACACATGAATTTGTTGTTCCTAAATCAATACCAATAATTTTTGCCATATATGGCCTCCTTTTATAAAAAAACCAATACTAATTACTCCGTTGTGCTGATGTGTCTTCCCCAGAGGATTTACCTACCTTTACTTGGGCGACACGCAATACTTTCCCTCGAAACATATATCCCGCTAGCAATTCTTCTACGACTTCATTATCTTTTCCATTCACGACTTCTATACATTCCATTCTATGAGGGTCGAATTGTTCTCCCAAAACTTTTATAGAGGTCACTCCTTGCTCTTCTATCACAGCGAGCAACTCTTTGTATGCCAAATCAAACCCCATGTCTTGTATATGATTTTTTACTTTTGTAAACGTATCTAATACAGGTAATATACGCTGCAATATCATCTCTGCTGCAAATTTTCGCGCTTCTCCGACTTGAGTTTCAGCTCGTTTGTCCAAATTTTGATAATCGGCAAGCACGCGCATGTACTTAGCCTTCCATTCTTCGGCTTGTTTTTTTAATTCTTCTATCTGTGGATCAATTTGTTTTTTCATAATTTTTACCAAGCGGTTGCAAATTCGTCGATGAGTCCCCCCATATATTGAACAACAGGAATGATGTTGGAATAGTTCAGTCGAGTCGGCCCAATGACGCCAATCGCTCCCACCACATGGGGTGTTTTAAATTTAAAGTATATAAATCCACATTGGGCTAGCGCTCCACTCATCAAATCATCACCCACTAAAATACAAAATGGGTCAGCGCGTCTTTCTAACACATTCCACCAAAAATTTCGTTCATCCAAACTCTCTAACAACTCATGAGTGAGTTGATAATCATAAAATTCAGGCATTTCTAGTATGTTTGCTGCACCTGAATAATACAAATCCCCTTCATTGGTAGCAGTAAGCGCTAGTGTATGTGTCTTTTCGGCCAATGCCTTCGTCGCCTCACGCAATAACTTGTCTATTTCTTGCCTATAATCCCAAATTTTTTCTTTTACAGCCACTTCTTCAGCGACAGACATGTCCCTTGCTTTCATAAGGTGTTCAACATAGTATTTGAGCGCTTGTGATGTGGGACTGCGTCCTGCCGAAGTATGTGGCTGATGTAACATCCCCATTTCAGTAAGCCTCACCATTTCATTGCGGATAGTCGCGGGAGAAACGCCTAGGTTATATTTTTTATCTAGCGTTTCACTCCCTACAGATTCAGCGGTCGCAATATATTCTTCGATAATCGCTTTTAAAATCTGTATCTGTCGCGGTGTAAGATCTGTTCGTGGGTCCATAATAGTTAATTTAGCACTAATATACTGCGAGTGCTAATCATTGTCAAGACCTCTTTTTTCTTCGTAGGTCGGATGTGTTTTATGCCTCACAACCCTATTGCCAATAACACTATCGTTCTTCATAATAAGTAAAGACATGAAAAGAGTTGTTTTTATTATTGTTGGACTTATTACTTTGATTGCTATTCCCGCGACTGTGTTTCTTTCCATGCGAAGTCAAGAGTTGCGAAAACGTGCAGCACCCGCCACAAATATCGCACTATCTCCGGCTTCTGTAACTAAAGCACCCAATGAAGAATTTACACTTGAAGCGAGATTAGATACTGGAGACAATCAAGTCGTTGCAGCACAAATAAACATAGTCTATGACCCAACAAAGCTTGAGGCTCTTACCATAACCAATGGTACACTTTTTCCAAACATTCTATCCTCAGGAGTTGTAGGAAATGGAACAGCCTCCATTGCTGTTGGAGCCGCAAATACAACCACACCAATTCACGGAACGGGAACCGCAGCTGTCATCAAATTTAAAGCTCTGAGCTCTACAACAAGCCCTGTAAGTGTTCGATTTGCCAATGACACATATGTTGGAGCACTCGGTGAAGGAAACGTAAACGTGTTAATCGGCACAGCCCCAACGACAGTAACCATCACTGGTGGAGGATCATCAAACAATATAAATGCGGTCCCAACGCCTACTATCGCCCCAGCGATAATCACTTTTGGTGGAACTGCAGGATTTACCTATACACCCGTATCAACGACTGCAAAAGTAGGACAGCCGATTATTTGGCGAGGTGATTTTGCAACTCACCCACTGGAAAGCACCAATGGCCTCTGGACAAAAGTACAAAGCGGCACAGAATTTACTCATACATTCACAACTGCTGGCACGTATACATATTTCTGTCAAGCGCACGGGAATGCAACTTCTGGCATGAAAGGGCAAATAGTAATTACGGCAGATGGTGCAAGCCAAAGCACAATAACCCCTATCCTTACGCCCACTCTGACTCCTACACAATCAGCGACAGATAGTGCTTCATCGTCAGCGGTAACCATAAAGACACCGAGTGTAAATGAGTCAGTAAGCACTAACCAGCCTACCATTACAGGAAAAGCACCTGCGGGGTCTATCGTGACCATTGTTATTCACTCTAGCGAACAAATAACTGCAACCGTTACCGCAGATGCCAACGGAAACTGGACCTATACAGTAACTCAACCTATCTCTAGTGGCCCGCATACAATCGTAGTCGCGGCAAAAGATCCAACCACCAACCAGACAAATACCGCAACTATTGCATTTGTTGTAGCATCTGGATCTGAAAATGGCTCATCAGGAGACGCAATCCCAGCAACTGGCGCGGTAGAAAACACATTCCTTTTATTAGGACTTGGGGTTATATTTATATTTGCAGGCTCATTTATTCCATTATTACACCGTCGATCGTTATGAGTATATTTATTCGTCGCGTATCAAACAGGGCAACTTCACTCGTTTCTCTTCTTGCACTCACTATATTTTTACCCCTTTTTGTCACATTGGTGTATCAAGCATATAATTTTGTGTCCAAAGCATCGGGAACCCCTGCGAGTATCGTTGTTGACACAAAAGTTGAACAAGAACAAATCAAAACAGATTTCTATCACTCATTTGCACAAGGAGGAGAAGAGCGCAAAGATATGCTTTCATCCGTTATCTCTGACGTGAAAGCACTACGACCCAAATTTATTCGCCTCGATCACCTCTACGATAATTATAATGTTGTCGATAGGTCAGGTTCTGGTCTTACGTACAACTGGGGAGAATTAGATCGCGCAGTTGACTCGATCATTGCAACCGGAGCCAAACCAGTACTAGCTCTCTCGTATATGCCAAATGTCATAGCTCGCGACGGCGTTATTATCAACCCGCCAAATGACTGGAACGAATGGGCACAAGTTGTTCAGGCTACCATCGAACACTTCAGTGGTAAATCTCAACGAAACCTCAGTGATGTGCAATATGAGGTATGGAACGAGCCTGATCTTGAACAATTTGGGAAATGGTCATTGGGTGGCGAGAAAAACTATCTCACGCTCTATAAATATGCAGCAATTGGCGCTGCAAATGCCAAAGGGGTAAATTCGTTTGGTCTTGGCGGCCCATCTACGACTGGACTATATCAGCGCTGGATTGAGTCACTTGTGCAAAGCGGACATAGAGTGAATTTTTTTTCATGGCATTCATATCTACCAACTCCTGCCCAATATGCGACGGATCAACGCAATATCGTCAAATGGCTCCTTCCATATCCCAGTTATACACTTTTACCTAAATATATTACAGAATTTGGATTTACTGGTGCGAAAAGCAAAGGATACGGCACATCATATGGAGCCGCACACACTGTCGCGGTGATACGTCAACTTATCTCAGGCAGTCCAACGGCACTCTTTACATTTCAACTCAAAGATGGACCAGGACAAGCTGATGGTGATGGATGGGGACTCATCACAAACGAAGACAATGGCCTCCGCAAAAAACCACGATATTTTGTTTTCAATTTTCTCGATAGCATGGCGGGCACAAGACTTGCTCTCTCTGGAGAAGGTTCGTGGGTAACAGGCTTTGCTTCGCAAAAAGCAGAAAAGATTCGTGTGCTACTGGTAAATTTTGACAAATCTGGTAGTCACGCGGAAACAGTGCCTGTAACATTCACTAACCTTGACGCAGGGTCCTATACGTATCGTGAAAAATTCCTTATTGGTAAAGAACAAACAAGTAAAGAAGACATCACTGGAACGACATTAACCAAATCTATCTATATGTACGCACAAGCGATAGTGATCTTAGAGCTTGAGAAGATAAAATAACACCTTATCAGGAGATCTTGTCAGTCACACCTCCATTTATCACTTCTTGTGCAGGCTCTAGGAAGAATCCTCGAATATTCTGGATTCGCTTAGTGAAACGAAATATCGACTGCACCTGATCTATTCCAAGAACCCACGATAAAAATATATATGTACCCAAACCCACAGACCCAGATAGCCCAGTGAGCAGTATGAGTCCAAACGTACGTGTTGTATCAAATACCAACTGATCAAACAACTTCAATGGGAGATATAAGGATATGCCAGTTACAACAGCCGCGATAACCATTTTTATGGCAGGGACAAAAAAGTCACGAGAGATAAACCCATGAACTTTTTTATTGAGAAAATAAAAGAGCAAAAAAGCATTTAGAATACTTGCGATAGATGTAGACAATCCCAAAGACCAAACTGGCAAATGCCACACCAACACAAACACGACACTCATCAAAGAATTAAGTATTACCGTTACGATACCAATAACTACCGGAGTTTTACTGTCATACAATGCATAAAATCCTCGAGCGAGTACTTGCACAATGGCCTGCGCAAACAATGAAATACTAAACGCAGATAATGTCATACCTGTCGCTACTGTCGCCGCCCAGTCAAATCGTGACGCTCCAAACACCAGCCTCACGATAGGAATTCGTAACACAATAAATAGTGCTGATGCTGGAAGCACCAAGAATAATATCTGATGAATTGCAGCAATAACAACACGCACAAATTCGGGTTGTTTTTCTTTTGATGACAACTGTGAAAGTGATGGCAACGCGGCCTGTGCCACAGTAGTACCAAATAACCCTACAGGCAACTGTTGAAGATGCTGTGCAAAATTAAAAATAGTAACCATACGTGCACCCATCAGGCTTGCGAGCATCAAATCTATAGTTGTATCTATTTGAGATATGGCTAGTCCAAACGTCCGAGGGCCCATAAGCTTTCCCACTTCTCGCACACCAGAAAGCTTGGTATGCAGTTGAAACGTATGTCGGTATCCCGCTTTATATATAAGCGGTATTTGAATAAGAACAAAAAACAATGCGCCAATACCCACCCCCACCACCGGTCCCCACAGTCCCCATACAGGAGCAAGCAACACGATGCCTATGATGATACCGATGTTATATAGCACAGGCGCTGCAGCTGGAATAAAAAATAAATTGTGAGATTGCAGTACACCTGTAAACACATTGCCCACTAAAAGTGGCGCCACTTGAAAAACAACCATAAATCGGGTGAATGCGCTCATCTGTTGTATTTGACCAACGCTAAACCCCGGAGCAAGTGCCCGAGATATCCAATCTGCCCCTAAATATGTTGGAATCAACAATACAAACAAAATTATGAGGCTCAAATTTATCAATGTAGAAGCTACTTTTTGCGCTTCCTCTTCCTGCCCCTCAGCCACATGCTTGGCGTATACTGGTATAAATGCTGAAGTAAGAGCTCCCATCACCAATAGTTCGAAAATAAAATTAGGTATACGAAACGCCGCAAAATAAACCCCCAATTCGTCAGGACCAAAATACACAGAAAGTAACCGATCGCGAAACAATCCTAAAACACGTGACGCGAGCACCATAAGTGCCAATACAAGCGCTGCAGACCCTACGGTCATTTGTTTTTTGGTGATAAACGCCCAGACTTTTTGCATGCAACGCTTATTATAGCCCCTCCCACCCTTGACCGAAAAGGCCCACATCTTGTATACTTCATGTATGCCTATCACAAAACAAGCCGCAAAAAAGTTACGTCATGATAGAACTCGGACGATACAAAATAAAAAATCCAAGGGAACTGTTGCGCAATTTGTAAAAAAAGCACGCAAGGGACCTTCTCAAAAATCATTGAGCGCTGCATTTACTGCGCTTGATAAAGCAGTAAAACATCACCTGATCCATAAAAACACTGCTGCGCGGACAAAAAGTAGGCTCGCAAAATTGCTCGCAAAATAATTCACCGTTTTTTCCTCTAAGGCTCTGTTTGATACAAATTCACACTGATTGATTCATTGGTAAAACACGCATTTTACTCTATACTGGATTCATGCCTGCCAAACCGGTAAGTATCAATCTATTAGGAGAACAAGACCTCGAACACACACCGTGGGGACGCATTGTTGCTTGGGCCACCACCTACGGTAGATACATCATGATCACAACCGAGATCATTGTCTTGTTGGCATTTATATCACGCTTTAGTTTAGATCGAAAACTCACAGACCTTACCGAGGAAGTAAATCAAAAGCAAGTCATCATAAAAGCCAATGCAGATTTTGAGAAACAAATCAAATCCCTTCAGGCAAATCTTGCAACGATAAAAAAGGTTATCAGCGCGCAATCTGGTCCGGTCGATATAATTTCTACGCTAGAGACACTCATTCCACCTGATGTTTACCTGACTACAATAGAACTCTCCACCACGAAGCTTGCTGTTGCTGCAATCGCTGGATCTACACAGGGATTCTCTCAATTCTTAGCAAATCTTCAAGCAACAAAACAATTAAAGAATGTGTTGCTAGGTGACATAAACAGATCGCCAACGAGAGGAATTGAGTTTCAATTTACGGCGGACGTCGTACCAATCATAGTTAAATAACTATTATGAATAGAACAAAGCCATCAGAGGAAACACAATATCAAAATCGGTTTCGCCGATTTTATCAACAGCTTACCCCCACACTTAAAAAACCAAAGGCGCAAGCTTCTACAGCTGCAGTGTTTTCATTTTTGGCCATATCACTTTTTGCGTGGTATGCGGTTCGACCCACAGCACAAACAATCATATATCTTCGAAAAGAAATTGAAGATAAAACCGTCGTAAATAAACAACTCGAAGATAAAATTACCGCGCTCATCCTCGCCCAAGCTACATTTGAAACAATTCAAGACCGTTTACAATTAGTAAGCGAAGCCTTGCCATACAATCCTGACGCAGTACTGCTTGCCCGACAGCTTTACAACATCGCAAATATATCTCAAGCGTCTATATCGGCACTGCAGATTCCCAGTCTCCCGCTTTTGACTCAAGAAGCGTCGGCAGGTGCGAAACTTGCCCCAACCAAAAGCTTAGTTGGAGAATTCCCTGTCACGATAATCATTTCTGGTGGATATCCAAATTTAAAATCCTTCCTATATGGATTACTTACGCTCAGAAGAATTACGTCTATTGACTCCATAACCATAAAGCAAGCAAGTGCTCGCGCACTTTCAGGTGATACATTACAGCTGTCAGTTCGCATTCGTGGATATTTTAGTTCACAATAGTATATATGGATGATGATCGTGATTTATTATTAGTTGCAGTTTTTACTACACTCACAATCTTGTTGTGGATATTTTTTGAGTTAGCAAAAACGACAAAAACAACAACTGTCGCTCGACCACTCCAACAAGCGGTTACACCCTTAACATCTAAAATAGATACCGATATACTGGATCTGCTAGAAGCGCGGAGTTCGTTTGAATAATACAATTTATGCAACCTAAAAAAATACCAACGATTTTAGGATTATTGCTTGTCTTTGGAGCAATAATGGTTTTTTCTCTTGTGTACAACACTCTCACCCCTTTGATGAGTCGTGCTTCTGTGTCAGAAACTCCTAAAGATGTTGTGATTTCAAACATATCTGATACTACATTTTCCGTATCTTGGATCACTAGCACGCCTTTGACTGGTGTTATCACTGTAGAAGAAATCGGTGGCACAAAATTTACTGCATTTGATGATCGTGACCAGCCTCCATCAGCCACAAACACCAAACCAACTATTAATGCATATACTACGCACATGGTAACTGTTCGCAGCGCAAAACCCGATACTACCTATCAAGTACGAATTCTCTCTGAGGGTAAGATGTATCAAAAAGGAAATGAGCCGTATGAGATACGAACCGCACCTGCACTAGCCGGAAAAGGCACCATGCTCGAACCAGCGTTTGGCACAGTCACTACCGCCACCGATAAACCTGCCGAGGGAGCAATCATATATGTTACTCCTCAAAACGGACAGGTCCTGTCTACACTTGTTACCGCCTCAGGATCTTGGGTCATACCACTTCATTTGGTTCGAACGACCAATCTACAAGATTATCTAGCTGTTGGGGATCGCATAGAAGAATCGATTACCGTTCAAACAGCTGATGGCGATGCCACAGCACAGACAGACACATTAAACGATAACCCAGTACCTGCCATGGTACTTGGAAAAAATTATGATTTTCGCAAAATACAAGCCGCAGCACCAACCCAACCACCTCTGGCATCTACAGTACCAGTAGTTCTGGGAGACTCTGCTCCAGTCTCGGGTAGTATAACCCTGACCCAACCAGCCGAAGGAGCAGCGCTCTCTACGGCGCTACCACTCTTTACCGGTACAGGTGTTCCAAACCATCAAATTTTACTTATCATTGGTATGACAAATCCTTACACAGATACAACAATCGTTGAAGCTGATGGAATATGGCGTTATACTCCCAAAATTACCCTTAATGCTGGCAAACAGAGTGTGACTATGACAACCACAGACGCTCAAAACAAACCTGTTGCCATCACGCACTTATTTGAAATTTTAAAAAGTGGTACTCAAGTTTTGGGGGATGCCACTCCCTCTGCTACAATCGCACCAACTATCACCATCGATCCAACACCCGAAACTACTTCGACTTTGGCCGGTGAACCAATTCCAACCACTGGGTCTCCTCTGCCGCTTATAATACTATTATTGTTTGGATGTGGAATACTTGTGAGTGGAATAGTCATGACTCGAATATTATGACGGATAAATTCTAAAGAAGTTCTTGACGCATTGCATGCATTACATTAATGTGAGTATAGGCGGAATTTTCGCTTATTGTTTCGTATCGGAATAAATAGTAATTATCTATATGCCAGACGATATATTAGATGCAGCACAAAAAGCCATAGATCAAGCGGCAACGGGAGCTAAATCTATACCCCCAACCACAGATGTATTACCTAGTGCACCATCTTTGCCTGTGGAACCGCCACCTATCCCCGCTGTCCCAGAAGCTCCAAAACAAGATGAGGCACCAGCTGCGACTGTACCCCCCACTACAGATCCATCATTAGACGCCACCAAACAAGCGATGATGAATGAACTGTTGGGATCGTCAACAGTAGCACCTGCCGTTCCCGCATCATCCGGCCCCACACAGCATGCAAATGGAAACTTTTCACAAAAAAAGAAACCACACACAGGAATGATTTTAGCGGTTATTGCACTGCTTCTACTAACTGTTCCTGTAGCTGTCTACTTCGTTGCGCAAACAAATAACTCTATAGCAGATCTTCGCGGTCGCGCATCGTGGGACACAACGTACCAAGGTTGTACACTAAACAGTTGTCCATCAGGATATACTTGCCACTGTCAAAACGGAAATGCTTGTACCTATACGTGGTGTGAACAAAACATTGAAGCACAATGCAGAAACCAAGGAAGAGAGTATTGCATAAACGGCTATAACGGTGATGCTATGACTTGCTGTTTGCCGGGATACTCTTGCGGCTCAGGAGGTGAAGGTTGCTATCAAGAGGGTGGTGGAGGAGATGACGATAATGGTGATGACGACACAGTGCAACCCACACCTACGCCACCTACTACCCCAGTCTGTCAAAACATAAAAGTATACAAAGGTGGAGTGCAAGTTGCACCAGCTACACTCCTTCCAGGAGATGTGGTCACCCTCGCAGTAAAAGGAAACCTAAACCCAACCAAGGCTCGATTCCGTATCAATGGTGGCGCATTTACTGAAACAACCACCAAAAACGCTAGCAACGAATTTACACTAAGCTATACAATTCCTGATGGGGTTCCTGATTTTGTTATTGAAGGAGAAGTAAACACAAATGGAGCATGGTACTAACGTATGAGATTTTTTAAAAAATATTGGTATTTGTTGATCGTCACAGTCATCACCATTGGCATAGGAGTTGTGGCGTATTTGACATCTACAAAACTGGAACAACAACAGTCTGTTGCCCCCAATGTTCCTCAAGTTACACCCAAAGCATCTAACAATCCAGACTGTAAGCTGGTTTTCTCTCTCACGATCAATACACCAACTCCGACACCTACCGGAGTACAAAATACACCAACTCCGACACCTACCGGAGTACAAAATACACCAACTCCGACACCTACCGGAGTACAAAATACACCAACTCCGACGAGCCAGTCACATAGACCGGAGTGCGTCAATCTAACGCTCTCACCATCCACTGGCACAATTCCTTACACCACAACACTCACCTGTACCGGTACGATTGTAGGTGGGGATATCACAGCGGCAGAGTTTACACTTCCAGATGGAACAACAAAACTAGTGGAGAAAAACGTTGGCAATCCAGGGTCTATTTCATTCGATTACACCGTTGGTCAATCCGGATCCCTGTCATTCTCCTGCCGAGTACGTGATAATAACTTTAACTTTTCGAGTGTAACCGATGCGTGTCGAAAATCTATAGGACCCACTCCTACTGGTGGACCCACAGCAACACCCTCACCTATTCCAACACCAAAAATTCCTGTTGCAGGAACCGGTCCATCGGTCTTAGGAGCCGCGACAGTCGTTGGAGGACTCTTGCTCCTGTTATTCGGGCTCGCATTCTAACCCAGAATACCAACCCCATAATCAACCTGCCCTTTACACATACAACACCAATAAGCCAAATATCGGCACGGAGTCTTCATGCCCCTGCTGCATACAAATAGCTGTTACAGAGGGTCTCATCATGAACAAAAGAATTTGCCTACCCACCAAGTAGGGCAAATTAAATTATTTGAGGGCGTTTTCCACATACACATGCAACGCATCAAAGCTTTCTTTGGGCACTAACACATATCGACCATACCACGAGCTAGGGGGTGAATATAATTCGTTCTCCAACGAGATTCTACGGATACGTTCTTGTGAGGTATTCACAAACAATTTTCCAACAGTCAATAGCTCTCCTATGTTCATATCTGTATCGGTTGCACTATCAAACACACGAAAAAGTTCCATAGCAACAGATGGATTCATGAATACTTGTTTTGAAATAATTTTTGTTTTCAAAGCCAAAAGCACCTCTTGCTGTCGTTTCCCTCGTGCAAAATCACTTCCTTCATCCCCATCTGCGTGCCTACTTCGAACATATTTTAATGCGGTATCTCCATCCATGCGCTGCTCTCCTGCCTCAAAATGAAGCGCTTCATACCTACACGCCAAAAGTGGATCCTCATTACAGGTATCGTTTTCTTTTCCCAAGATAGGAAACTCCGTGTCAGTAAATGCCTTTGGAACCACAACGGTTACTCCACCAAAGTAATTTATCACATCACGAAATCGTGAAAAATCAAAAACTAATGCATAATCTATCGGAAGACCTACAACATCCGAAACAATTGCCTTAGAAAGGGTAATCCCTCCTCCTTTTTTCTTCTCCTCTCCATAATGATACGCACTATTTATTTTGTCCTTCAGCGTATCACTCCAAAGATCACGAGGCACCGAAATCATCGATAATGTCTTTGACTCGGTGTGAAACGAAAGCACAAGAATTGTATCTGTTAAATCCGCCCCATCGTGATTCCCGCCCGCTATACCCAACAAGACGATATTTGTACGACCTTTTATAGTCTTAAGATTTGTGCCATCACCGAACACAATCGTCAGTACAGTCTGTGGGGTTATACCAGTCTCCTCCATAAAACTCCTGACCCCAATAGCCCCTTTTATAACAAAGATAACAAGCGCCAATAGCCCAAAATAGAGAAGGGCAAGTTTAATTTTGGGATACTGTACTCGTGAAAATTTAGACTGCATGATTTGAAAGCGCCGATATCATCGCAAAAAATTTCTCAGGAACCATACTTGCTCCCCCCGGAAGCACCCCTGAGATCGCAGATTGCCCTATAAACGACGACACATTTTCAGGCGTGGCGCTTCCTCCATAAATTACAGGGATATGAGGATATTTAATACGAATTTTTTCACAAATACGATTTGCACTTTCTTCATTTTGTGCCACCCCTCCGCTTACCGCACTTATCGCCCAAGGAGGCTCATACCCAATCACATCCACGGATTCTGGCACGAGCACCGCTTCGTCTTGAACGCAATATATGACTGAAAGACCCGCAGTTTTGGCTTGCGTCACCTTGTGTGCTAACAGTTCGTCTGTTTCCCCAAGATTTCTTCTCCGTTCTGAGTGGCCGACAATAGTCCACCCGACCAACTCAGATAGCTGTTTTGCGTTTACCTCACCAGTATAGGCACCCTCACCAAACGGTGAGACATCTTGACTACCCAATGCAATTGGAAGATTGTATTTTTTAATATCCGAACTCATCTGAGAAAGCAGGGTGAATGGTGGGCATAAAATCGCTGTAACCGCGTCTTTGGAAAATGGTTTTTCGTTATATAATTTTGCAAACTTCTCGACCCACTCTCGAGCCTGCTCAAGACCTTTGTAACTCTTCCAATTACCCGCGATATAGAAATGTTTCATATGCTAAGATTATAATCTATGTCTTCCAATCTCCTCAATGACTTAAACGTCGCCCAAAAAAATGCGGTCACCCACACTGACGGGCCAGTACTTATCCTTGCGGGCGCAGGAAGTGGTAAAACGCGCGTGCTCACATATCGGGTAGCATATCTTATCGTCGAAAAACACATCTCCCCACACAATATACTCATGCTCACCTTTACCAACAAAGCAGCAGCAGCCATGAAGGAACGCATAAAAGAACTCCTTCCGACATCAACAGACCTGCCCTTTGCGGGTACGTTCCACTCACTGTGTGTAAAAATATTACGCATAGAAGGGTCTGCCATAAAAATCCCCACAAATTTTGCGATATACGATGATAATGACCAAATAGATGCTATAAAAGATGTCATGCAAAAATTGGACATATCGACAAAACAATACACGCCTCGTGGCGTACTTGCAACGATATCCCAAGCAAAAAACGAACTTATTTCTGCACTCGAATACCCAAATTTCGCTCGAGGAAATTTTCAAGAAACAGTTGCGCGCGTGTATCTAGGATACCAAAGGCTACTTCTGGAAAACGGTGCCTTAGACTTTGATGATTTACTATCCAAAACAGTACAGCTATTTGAAAAAAATCCAGAAATATTGGGAAAATATCAACAAAAATATCAATACGTACTGGTAGACGAATATCAAGACACCAACAAGGCGCAATATTTACTCACCAAGCTTATGAGCGGCAGATGGCATAACCTTTGTGTTGTAGGTGACGCTTCACAAAGCATATATATGTGGAGAGGTGCAGACTTCCGAAATATCGTAAACTTTAAAACAGACTTTCCAAACGTTAAAATTTTTCATCTTGAACAAAATTATCGCTCTACACAGCCAATTTTGGATGCCGCCTTTGGCGTTATCGAAAAAAACACATCCCATCCTGTATTGAAACTTTGGACCGAAAAAACCAAAGGGGAGCAAATCACTCTTTATGAAGCCCGAAATGAACAAGATGAAGCGATGTATATCATACAAACCATACTCCAATCAGGAAAATCGATTGAAAATTTTGCAGTACTTTACAGAACCAACGCGCAGTCTCGTGTTCTAGAAGAAGCATTTTTGCATGCTGGAGTTCCGTACACACTGGTAGGAGGTACACGATTTTATGAACGAAAAGAAATTAAAGATGTTTTAGCATATTTACGACTTCTCGCAAATACCAAAGATACCGTGGCATATAACCGTGCAGAAAAGCTCGGAAAAGGGAGAATGCAAAAATTTCTTCAATTTGCTTCCGCAATTTCAGGCGATACGAAACTCGTACACTACACCACCCTAGAGTTACTCGATCAACTCCTAGAGCACACAAAATATCTCGATCTGTATGACGCAAACATCGAGGAAGAAAATTATCGCCTAGAAAACATAAAAGAACTTCGATCAGTCGCAACACAGTTTCCTATTCTCACTGAGTTTTTAGAAAATGTATCGCTTATGGAGCAAGAATTTACCCCAAAAGCCATTCGTGATCGTGATCAAAACAGAAAAGCCGTTACACTTATGACATTGCACGCCGCCAAAGGCTTGGAATTTCCGATGGTATTTATGATTGGCATGGAAGAGGGAATTTTTCCGCACAGCAGATCCCTCATGGAAAAAGATGAGCTAGAAGAGGAGAGGCGCCTCTGTTATGTCGGCATCACACGTGCCCAAGACAAACTTTATCTCACGTATGCAAACAGAAGATTGTTCTTTGGTACACGGACCCAAAATACTATTTCACGATTCATCGCAGATATACCTGAACACGTTTTAGATCTTCAAATTTCACTTTCCGCAGATAGAGGATTTCGAGACGATGACCTGTTAATCTAAGTAAAAATGGTAAGCACCATAAGTAGAAGTGTACCGGTAACAACAAATCCCGCAAGCAACATTTCAATAATCAAAAATATTTTTGCTATCCCTCGAATGTGTCCAAAAGAAAACAATGACGGAAGAATACGGCTATCTATAGGTAGCCACGATACCGTATTGGCTGCAGTAGTTTTACGCTTGAGTTTCGACCTCATCGAACCCATTGTACCATAGCGATAAAAGAGCCATAATAGTTGGTATGAATAAGACTGATGGAACAATCCGAACAGCGCTAGACTCTGATCAATCTGTATGGAATTCTCATGCTGCTCACCCTTTGCAATCATGGGAATGGGGACAATTTCGTCAGGCAATGAATATAGATGTAGCGCGTCTTATAAACGTAACACATAAAAATATAAAAGACGCATGGCAGATAACATTCCATCGCATCCCTCACACTTCGTGGTGCGTGGGCTACTTTCCCAAGGGACCATTACCCACAAACGAAATGATAAAACATCTTAAAAAACTAGGACAAGAAAAGAACGCTGTATTCATCCAACTTGAACCAAATGTTGTAGCCTCAAATATTGAGGCTATGCCAAAATCACTCGTGCCTTCACATCGAAGCCTATTTACTAAATACACATTTGAACTAGACCTAACAGCATCTGAAGAAGATCTTCTAAAACAATTTCACCCCAAAACTCGCTATAACATTCGTGTGGCGCAAAAACATGGTGTCACCGTAGCTCAAGACAACTCAACAGAGGCTTTTAACAAATACCTCGAACTAACCAGACAAACCACCGGAAGACAAGGATTTTATGCACACTCCACACACTACCATCAAACCATGTGGAAGATTCTTCATAAAGCAGGAATAGCTACATTATTTCGCGCAACCTACAAAGACGAGACTGTTGCCACATGGATCTTATTTATTTGGAAAAATCATTTGTATTATCCATATGGTGCCTCGAGTAGAAACCATAGAGAAATTATGGCTCCAACACTTCTTTTATGGGAAATAATTCGCTGGGCGAAATCTCGAAAAATAGAACGATTCGATCTCTGGGGTGCCATAGGCCCCAATCCCGATCCAAACGATCCTTGGTTTGGATTTCATAGATTTAAACAAGGTTTTAATCCAACGTTGGTTGAATTTGTTGGCTCTTATGATTTAGTTATAAAACCCACGCTCTACAAGATATACTGCATCATGGATTCTGTTCGATGGACTCTATTAAAATTTAAAGCGAAACGATAACTATCTTCATTTGATAATTCATGGAATTACAACAATCTCCATTGTATGCAAACTATATCAAGTCCCTTGGGTGGATTGTAGAAGATATCGATGGTGAATATTTGTATATAAAAAAACTTCTCTTTCTCAAGTCGCTTCTTAAGATTCAGCGAGTGACAAAACTTCCCTCGATAAAAAAACTTCTAGCCATTATAGCTCGTCACAATGTAGGAACTATAGCTATAGAACCGGATTCTCATATCACCACACAAAAACTTACGAGATGGCTCACACTCATACCCAAATCCATAAAAATAAACACAGATTATTTTCTTCCAACTGAAACAATACGAGTAAATCTTACTCCTTCCGAAGACGACATTTTTCACTGTTTCTCTGAAGCAAAACGTCGCGCAGTAAGACGCGCCCAAAAACTTGGTGTATCGATAGAACTATCAACCGATATACAAATATTTATAAAAACAAAAAATAAAGCTGCGGGATTTTTGGGTTCTATAACAACATTCGGCCTAAACAAACTTTGGCCAATTGTTTCACCAAATCATGCATCTATTCTTTTGGCGCGTAACACAAAAAGTGCTGTTATCGGTGGCATACTTTTGATTTATTGGAAAAATCTTGCCTATTATTGGATAGCTGGCGCGACTGTCGAAGGAAAAAAACTGTTTGCGCCGACATTGCTTGTTTGGGAAGCTATTAAACTCGCAAAAGCACATAAAAATACTGAGCTGGATTTTGTAGGCGTATGGGACCCAAGAATACCAAATATGAACAGGCAATGGCTCGGATTTACCAGATTTAAGGAAGGATTCGGCGGGTATAACGTCTCCTACCCACTCAGTAAAGCATCACGTCGTGTCACAAAATAATTGGTATTCACACGTCTTGCACAACATATTTGCTGAACAGTGAAAATCTGAGGCCTCAATAGATTTTGCAATGTTTAGAATTTCTATTTTTTCAAGCGCGAGTTGTTCACCTGTTCGTTGAGTGGAGATTCTCTCGTTCGTATCAAAAAAGTATAACGTAAGTGTAATATCATCCGGCTTTATCCCAAACGGCGCTCCGCGTATTTCGCTGGCTGCCAACGCATACATAGATAACTGCAGATTTGTATCTACTTCTCGTTTCGATGGCATTCGCCCAGTCTTATAATCTATAATTTCGATCTTCCCATTCGACATCTCGTCAATTCGATCGATCTTTCCTCCTATTTTGAGTGACTGCCCCTCGCGCATCAGTGGAACCATAAATGGCTGCTCAAGCGTTATGATTTTGGTTTTGGATTTATATTGGGTATCAAAGTATATGTTCAAATATTGCTCACCTCGTTTTTTCATTTCCTCTTCATACTGTTTATTCTCATATCCCGCCCGCAACCAATGTTTCTGGAGCAATTCTAACAATGTTTTTTTGGTCATAGTGTCACCACGTGCATGCATATCATAAAAATCTCTCATGGTGTTATGCATGCTCGTGCCGAAAGATAAGGAAGCAGACGTGGGAGTGGGAATATTTAACATATATCTCAACTTATAATGAAGAGGGCACAATCGAAACGTTTCAATCTGCGAATACGAAAGATACGAAACAGCTAAGTGTGGCGATGCAACTTCTCCTTTAGGCACATCAGCAGAACTAACTTTCCAATCTAAAAGAGAAATTTGATCCACAACAGGCTGTGTTGCTATCAACTGAGAATTTCCCAAAACTTCGTAAACGAACGGTGAAAGCTTTTTTTCACGTTTACCTTCTCCATAATAATTTGCCGCGGACATATATAACAGATCTTTTGCGCGAGTCATCCCCACATAGAACAGGCGCCTCTCTTCTTCCGTATGATAATCCCCTACTGGCAGTTCTTCCTTTATCAGTGCGTCAGGTATAGGGATTTGTTCTCGCCTTGCATTCGTTGGAAATCGAGCACCGACCAAATTAACCAAAAATACAATTGAAAACTCTAAACCCTTGGCGCCGTGCACCGTCAAGATATTTACCGCGTTATTGTGAACCCAATCAGAATCGTTTGCCAATGGTGACTCTCCAAGCTCCATAGAAAGCTCTAGCCAATCCAGAACTGCACTGACACTCGCATCAGAATGATCTGTCTCGTATGTCTTTAGTTTGCTGAAAAATTTCGAGATATTGTTCGCCTTCTGCTCATCAAGCGGTGCATCATAATTTAGAATGTTTTTCATCATTCCCGTATCGGACAAAAAATAATACAGAATTTGTCCCGCAGACTCGCGCGTCACTAACCCGATATGCTTTCTCAGCATGGTAGTTATATCTGTAATCTTGCGCTTTGTTTCGTCTTCTAGCGCAGGCAACTCGTCTGATACGGATCGAAACCCCGACACCACCTCACACGCCTCAAATATTGAAATATTTTGTTTTTTTGCAAAATTAGAAACTGCTACGATATCACGAGGCGTGATAGCGAAATACTCCATAGAAAGCACAGAGAACATGCCTACATTATTTTCGAAATTCTGCAGTATAGATAAATACGCTATGAGTTCTTTTATTTCTGGCTGTCGAAATAATTGGCCAGGACCTAAAAATTGAAATGGTACACCATATCGGGACATGGCACGCACAAACGGCTCGGCGTGATTGTTGGCACGCACAAGAATCGCCACATCTTTCCAAAGATATGGTGTATCTGTCTTTTCGCTTTCTTCGACGTGTCGCTTAATCGTTTTGACTACTTCTTCAGCCTCATTTTCTACCCGATCCATGTATATAAACTTTGGCCACATTCCATCTATTTTTCGCTCTGCGATAAGTTTTTTGTTTATATGCTCTTTCACTTCTAGCCTATCTGGATTATTAAACTGAATCAGCTGATACGAAGCATCGAGCACCGCTTGAGCAGAACGATAATTTTTTGACAGCACAATCAGTTTGGACTTCGGAAAGTGTTTTCGAAAAGCCAACACATTTGAAACCGCAGCTCCCCGAAATTTATATATACTTTGATCGTCATCACACACGGCAGTTATGTTTTGTTTACTACCTGCGAGCAATGACACTAATTCATTTTGTGCGATATTAGTATCTTGAAACTCATCAACCAACATATATTTGAATTGCTTTTGATAATAAGAAAGAATATTTTTTCGTGTTCTGAACAATAACAACGTCTGTGTAATCAAATCACCAAAATCTAGTAACCCCTCTTTTGCTTTTATATCTTGGTAGGTTTTATACGCACGAGCTAATTCATCATATTTTTGCAACTCCAACTCTTCTTCCTCATTGCGTTTCTTTTTTACTTTCTTTTGTTTTTCTACCCAGTCCATGTATTGATCGGGATTCACATCTTCGTCAGATAACCTACTAAAATGCTGCAACATACCAGCGATAAATTTTGTGGGATTTCCCAAAGGACGAAAATATGCCAAATGAAATTCAAACAAATGAGTCCGAAACAACATCATCGCATCAGTATCTGTCATGAGCCTATACGCAGGATTGAGGCCAATATTGAGAGCTTCAAGACGAAGTATACGATCACAAAATTTGTGAAACGTGGATATCCACATACTCGTGTAGCCATACGGCATAATGACATCCACACGCTCCTCCATCTCACGGGCTGCTTTTTCTGTAAAAGTAAGCGCGAGTATCTCCTCGGCTTTAGCATGCCCCTCTGAAATAATATGCTTGATACGTTCCGTGACTACGGTAGTCTTGCCGGTTCCCGCACCAGCGATAATCAGAAGTGGACCATCACCATACGTAATTGCAGATAGCTGTTCTTTGTTTAATTGGCGTGAACTTACAGAAGTTTTTATCATGCTGAATGATTATAACATCCTATAAAATATCGGGTTACGTGGGTAATTTGGGTATATCCTGCGTCTCAGTGTTATCTATAGTATTGGTCTGTGCAAGTTTCTGACCCAATTGTGCAAATGCTCCAGAAACAGTGTTCATGCTGTTGTACGCGTTTCCTACATGTCTCCCTAGTACCCCTAAATGTTCATCGATTTTAGAATAGTCTTTCGCAATCGCACGAAGTAGTCGAAATACTTGTTTAGATTTTTGTTCTAAATCTTTACCTTGAAAAGATAAAAGTAAAACTTGAAGATGCGCATAAAGCGTATTTGGAGATACGGGGTACACTCTTTGCCCTCGTGCATAGTTCATAAGTTCTTCCATGTTCGCTATTTCGTAATATACAGACTCGCTCGGAATGTACATAAGCGCAAAATCCATTGTTCCCTCTTCTGGCAAAATATATTTTTTACTGATATCGTTTACATGTTTTTTAACATCGGAGATAAATGCTTTCTTCGCTGATTGGCGATCAGATTCCGTTTCCCCTTTGTGCATGCTAGTAAAATTCTCCATGGGAAACTTTGAATCGATACAGAGCAACCCCGCATCGGTCTTAAGCACCGCGTCCACTTTCATGCCAGACTTAAACGCATACTGTAAATGAAAAGAATTTTTTGGGAATGTTTGACCAATCATGTCCTGCAATACTTGTTCTCCTATATTCCCTCGAAGCTTTGGTGATTGTAAAAACTCTTGTAGACTTCGTATGCCGCGGCCCACCTCACTCATTTCTCCTACGTGTTTATTGAGGGATCCTATCACTCGTGCAGCCTCATCAAGGCGTTCATTTAATTGCCGAGAATTTGACTGGAGTGTACGCGTCATCTCAACAGAAGACCCACGCATCGACTCATTAAGCGTTTTGTTTGTTAATTCAATCGTTCGCTGCATCGACTTAAGCCACTCGACAAGCGTTGCATCTGCTTGAGGTTTTGCTAATTTTTCTAATTCTTTTTTTCCAAGCCAACCCAAGATAATGAAGCCCAAAATAATAACGAGGATAATAAGCAGAAAACTTCCATCCATAGTGGTACAAACCATACCACGTTATAAAAGATATGACAAACCCTCCCTGTAACTGCTACAGGGAGGGGTAAATCATATATCCAATATAATGATTTATGTATTCTTTTTTACGCTCATTGCAAGCGCTGCCACAGAAAGCAAAAATGCCACCATTGGAAGCCAAGGCAACTGTGTGCTGCTATTTTTCTTCAACGTAGCTAATTCCGCTACAGCCTGATCCAGCTTTGATGAAGCTACTATTGCCACTTTCGGTGCAGGATTCTTTTCGCTAGAATCATCCCACGCGACGATGGTCCCATCTGCATATTTTTGATACGCCTTCCACACGAGCTGTTGGGGGTCTCCCGCGTAACTTACGGAGACAGGAAACTGCATAAACTCTCCATCAGAAATTTTGCCACCAGACCAAACAATTTCTGTCACCTTTCCATGAGCAAGCTCACCTTGTTTATGATCATCCCCTACGCCCACTTCTACCTCTGCCTTCTTCTCAATATGATTCCACCCAAAAACTGGTGCCACACCATGTACCTCTACGCCCTCCGGCACCACAACCCGCACCTCCACAGTAGGTATCTCCTTTTCTGTAGGAACATTCACGGTAAATGTTGTATACCCCACCACCGCTTCTTTAGGTGAGAGCGATACATGAGCAGAGACTTGACCAACACCAACAAACAATGCCACCGCTATAATAAACACAGGAACGATACGTT
>CAZXHY010000018.1:0-24360 GCA_964639945.1 uncultured Gammaproteobacteria bacterium | reverse complement strand
CACACACACTATACTATATTGGTATGGCAAAACACATTTTAATCATAGATGACGATACGTACATACGTGATCTCTATCAAGAAATTCTCACCTCCGAGGGCTATGAGGTCACCATAGCCAAAGATGGAGAAGAGGGTCTTTCCCACCTATCAAGTGGTGGCTTTAGCGCAATACTATTAGACATTATGATGCCAAAAATCGATGGCATAGGGGTACTGACAAAAATAAAGGAGTCTCCGCCCAAAATACCAAACGGCCCAATCATAATCCTTACAAATCTTGATCATGACCCAATTCTAACTCAGGCACTTTCGCTGGGAGCTGCAAAATACTTTCTCAAGGCAGAAATGCTTCCACCGGTACTTATTGCAAGAATCAAAGAAGCCATGGGAGATGTCTAGTGTAGACTTCCTACTTGCCCAATAAGTCCATAAATAGGAGCAATGATTGCCATCATCATGCCTCCAACAATTACCCCAACTGCCACAAGAATGACTGGCTCAAGAAGTGTTACTACATATTGCAACGACGTAGAGACTTGGTAATCAAAATACTCACCTAGATCCTCCATCGATTTTTCTAGTGTGCCACTACGCTCGCCCACTTCAATAATTTTCACCATAAGTGATGGAACAGCCTTCTGCCCATGAAGCCCATCTGCCACACGCTTACCTGTGCCTACGTATTGGCGCGCGCGCGCGATTGCCGCTGCTACTTCTGGTTTTACTGCTATGTGTTCTGCCAACTCTAAAGCTGTATAGAGTGGAATTGCCGAATTTAGCAACAAATACATACTTCTGCAAAATCTGGTCAAATCTATCTGTCTGGCCATAACAGAAACATACGGCAAACTCAAAAGAACCTGTGTCACAAGTTTTTTTTGTCGTTTATAGATAATGATAACCGCAAGAATCGCGATCCCAGTGACCGCAAGAGTGGGGATGGTATAGTTTACAATCAAGTCTGATAACGCAATAAGGATTCTCGTGGGTAACGGGAGGGTTACGCGAAGCCGCGTAAATACCGTAGCGATTTTTGGTATCACAAACGTAAGCAAAAGAAGAAGCACGCCACAAAAAACAACAAAAATAATGGTCGGATACGTAAGCGCAGATTTAATTTTATCGGTAAACTCAATATCTTTCTTTATTGTATTTTTTATATCTTTTAACACGACATCTATCGTTCCAGATTCTTCCGCAGCTTTGATAATAGCCACGGTCACAGGGTCAAAAACATTAGAAAATTTTAACAGTGCAGTATGAAGTGGTTTCCCTTGTGTGATATCTGCCTGAATACCCGAAAGAAGCACCTTCATGTTTCCTGTAGCATCGGTAAGCAACGAATCAACCGCCTCAGCCATGGTAAGCCCCGCGTTTACCATCGTAGAGAGATTACTGAGTAATCCTAATTTTTCATTACTTTGCAATGTGAGCTTTTGTGTGTTCATAGCGACTCTACTTTAGTAACACGTAGTATCTCTTCTATGGTCGTCTCTCCTTTAGAAACCTTTATCAATCCATCATCAAGCATGGTGATCATGCCTTCCTCTATGGCTTTTTGGGCTATAATATCTGCATCTTGTCGTTCGGTGATTAACTTTCGAATTTCTTTGGTTACTTCAAGGATTTCAAAAATTCCTATGCGCCCTGCATACCCTGTTTGACGACAATTTTTGCACCCTTGTCCTTTGTATACTCGAATTTCTCTATTTTCCCCTACAGGTATGTAGTGCTTATTTATCACTGCTGAAGGTAAATTTTTCTTTAACTCACTTTCTGTAATCATCACTGATATACGACAGTAATCACATATCTTTCGCACCAAACGTTGCGCAACTATCAGACTCACGCTTGATGCAACCAAAAATGGCTCTATGTGCATATCACTTAGTCGCGGCAGTGTGGTCGCGGCGTCATTCGTGTGAAGTGTAGACACCACCAAATGTCCCGTAAGCGCCGCATTTATAGCAATCCCTGCCGTTTCTGCATCTCGAATTTCACCTACAAAAACAATATTGGGATCCTGACGCAAGATAGAGCGCAACCCACTAGCAAATGTAAGGTTTGATTTTGCATTTACCTGAATTTGATTTACGCCTTTTATACGATACTCTACGGGATCTTCGATCGTTGTAATATTTTTATCCCGACGATTCAGTATCTGTAACATCGCATAAATAGATGTAGTTTTTCCAGATCCAGTAGGACCAGTCGAAAGTATCATGCCATATGAACGATGTAACGCGGCAGTAACTTTTTCTACGGCATTTTCATTCATACCCAAATCTGCAAACGAAAAAAGTCGAAAATTCGACACCAATAAACGCATCACAATCTTTTCCCCTTCCACCATAGGGATAATGGATATACGAATATCCACCGGTTGCTCCTCGTGTTTTATACGTATTTTTCCATCTTGAGGCGCCGAGTGTTCGTCGGTACGCAAATTTGCCATAACCTTTATGCGGCTCACCACTTGACTGTGCATAGATTTGGAAAAATGCATCATGTCGTGCAAAATGCCATCGATACGAAATCGAACTAACGAATCCGTTTCTTGTGGCTCTATATGGATATCGGATGCTGTATCGTCTACAGCAGAATGTAAAAGCAAATCCACTATATTGGTGACAGGAGCTTCCCCTTCGTTTTTGTAATGACGCATCAAATCTTCAAACACCTCAGACAACTCTCTTTTGTGAAGCTGGAGTGCATTATGAATATCTTTTTCTGTAGCAAAATTGACAATTATTTTTTGACCTGTTTTTTTTGCAAGGGATGCAATTGTCGCCGTATCTTTTGGATTACTCATCGCGACAGTGACACCGGCAGCATCTCGCGCAAATGGGATAAGTTTGTGAGTTTTGGCAAATTTATCAGGAACTATTCGGTATACCTCATCAGGAATTGTCATGTCAGACAGATTCACAAATGGTATACCTAGACTCTCAGCGTATAGCTTTCCCAAGTGCTCGTCGGTGACAATGTTTTTCTGTAAAAGCACGTCAGCAAGCAAAAGACCAGCTGTTTTTGCAAAGGCCTGAAGCTCAGACAACTCTGCCGCTGTGGCCAAATGCGCATTCTGAACAATCACGGCTAATTCTTCGTCGGAAATATTCATAGAGCAGTAAGCGATCGGTTATCGCCTACTATCATCATAGTGAAATGACGACCAAGTGACAACACTACTGTTGACAACGCTGCTCTCTACAACTTATGCTGATAGATGTTCTAAGGAGGACATATGAAATCAAAAAAAGCTGCCCGAGCCGTAAAAGCGGTTCATCCGAGTGATAGTGTCATTATTCAAATGGGTGTTGCCGTCGTTGTCGTAGGTGGGATAGCACTCCTCATCTACTCTATGCAACGATTTCTTCCATAAACGTATTTATCTTCCGATAGGTTACACTACTTTAGGTTTATCAGTGGTCAAATAGGGGTGTTGTGTACAAAAAAACTATTCTAGATAATCTTTGAGCTTTTTGCTGCGACTTGGGTGTCGCAATTTACGAAGCGCCTTCGCTTCGATTTGTCGGATGCGTTCGCGGGTAACCCCAAACTGCGCACCAACTTCTTCAAGTGTACGAGGTCGACCATCTTCAAGCCCGAAGCGCAATATAAGCACCTTTTTCTCTCGATCTGAAAGCGTTGCCAACACTTCTTCCATATGCTCTTTCAATAGTTGTCTGGATGTTTGATCATATGGGGTAGGACCTGGATCAGATATGAAGTCTCCGAGATGTGAGTCTTCTTCATCGCCGACTGGCGTTTCAAGACTCGTCGGTTCCTGTGATACTTTCATAATTTCTCGCACTTTTACCACATCAACCTCCATGGCTTTTGCGATTTCCTCTGGTTGCGGCTCTCGACCCAAATCTTGCATAAGGCGACGTGATATACGAGCAAAACGGTTGATAGTTTCCACCATGTGGACCGGAATACGAATAGTGCGTGCCTGATCTGCTATAGCGCGAGTGATCGCTTGACGAATCCACCATGTGGCATATGTTGAAAACTTAAACCCCTTGCGCCAATCATATTTTTCAACGGCTCGGATAAGCCCTTGGTTTCCTTCTTGAATAAGGTCGAGCAAACTCATGCCGCGACCAATGTATTTTTTTGCGATAGAAACGACAAGTCGAAGGTTACTTTCAATAAGCTTCTTCTTTGCTTTTCGGTCGCCCTTTTCGTATCGTTTGGCCAACGACATTTCATCAGCAAACGTCAAAAGTGGAATACGACCGATTTCTTTGAGATACATGCGGACTGGATCAGAAATACCTTCGTCACTGGCGCGAACGAGAGCTTCTATCTCCTTTTCCAAATCTGCAATACTTTTTCTCGCTTCTTGTTCTATATCTGCACTAGTTGTCTCAAACACATCCACCCCAGAGCGGATAAGCTGATCATATAAATGATCGAGTTCGACAATTTTATCTTCTGGTTTAGGGAATAGCGCGAGGATATCTTCTTGGGTTACAAAGCCATTTGATTTGCCTTGCTTGAGTAAATCGACAGGTGTGGTAGCTGTTTTTGGTTTTGCCATATACGTCTCCGATAATCCCCGCCTGACAATCGCTATATGCTAGCGATCCAGACAATGAATCTCGCGTATCCCTATTATAGCCTACTTACGCTCCCTTTTCCAGCTGAGAAAGTTCTCGTGATAGTTGCGCCATCTCCTCCTGAAACACTTGTGCCTGATCCTCTGAGAGAGACAGCGGATCATGAAGTGACTTGGATATCGCTTCTATACGAGTTCGAATTCGCAATCGTCGAGACTCATAGAGCGCTTTTTGCCATTCCCTACTAAACCTCTCTGGGTCCTCTACAAATCCTGATATGTCCCACATAAATGCTTCGTCAAATACCCCCGTCAACTCCGCTGGAAGCGAATCGGCAAACTCTTTTATCGTATAAGAGGCATGCAGCGCTGTGTATTCACCAAATAATTCAAGTATTTTCTGAACTGGAGCGTAGGAAATGTCCGCAACTGCGTATTGTGCCAAAAACTCCGCGTATAGCTGTGAAGTCTTGCCCTGAAACAGTAATGCCAACAGATACAGCTCCATTTTCTCGACTCGAGAAAGTGACGGTGTCCCAGGTAAATCCGCAGGAGCCTCTTTTTTTACAAAACCTTTCGTATTTCGGAGTTTGACTAGTCCATCTTGGATAGTCTCATCAGAAACGGCAAGCGCAGTCGCAACCGCCCGAATATAGTGCCCTTGCACTATGGGATTTTCTATCTTGGCCAACACGGGTAACATTTCTTCGGATATTTTTTTCTTTCCAAATGAAGTTGACACATCATGACGCTTGATAGCAGAAGATAGGAAATAATCATACATAGGAACCGCAGTTTTTATCGCTTTTTTTAGCGCAACTGGATCTTCACGAGCCGCTTCGTCTGGATCTTTTCCAGATGGCATAGAGGCCACTCGCATATCAAAACCACTGCGTTCTGCGATCTCTATCCCGCGGCGCGCGGCGGCATCTCCCGCCAAATCACTGTCTAACGCAAACACTAACCTCTCTGTATATCGTCGCAACAATCTCGCATGTTCCTCAGTCACTGCCGACCCTTTAATCGCAACAACGTTACCAATACCTGCCTGAAACGACGAAATGAGATCTAACTCCCCCTCCATAACCACTGCTTCATTTGCTTTCTGGATAGAATCACGCGTCACATCGAGACCATATAGCACCTTACTTTTCGTATAAATTGGCGTTTCTGACGTGTTTATGTATTTTGCTTCTTTTGCCGCTGGGTCCATGACTCGTCCTGCAAATCCCACCACATTTCCCCTGTGATCTTTAAGAGTAAACATCACGCGTCCGCGAAATCGATCGTAATACCCCCGATTGCCTGCAATCACGAGTCCTGCAGTTTCGAGCAGTTTATCGTCATACCCTTTCTTATGCAGATAGGTCAACAACCCATCCCAATCATTTGCGCTATACCCCAACGAAAATGTTTCTATAGACTTATCGCTTACCCCACGCCGTTTCAAATATTCCCGAGCTGCATCTCCCACTTTATGTTTTGTAAGCAAGTAATGATAATACTCACTCGCCAAATGATTGGCCTCATACAATTTTTGTTTGAGTTGTGACTCTGGTGTATCGGTCGGTCGATGCTCGAGTTTCACACCAGCTCGATCCGCTAGTGTTTCTAGCGCTTCAGCAAAATCTACGTGATCGTACAGCATCACAAAATCAAAAACTGATCCTCCCTTACCACATCCAAAACAGTGAAATGTTTGCCTATCGGGAGAAATGACAAATGATGGAGTTTTTTCTCCATGAAACGGGCACAAAGCCTTGAGGTTTCGTCCTGCTTTTTTTACAGGGATTCGCTCACTTATTATGTCTACTATATTCAGTCTGGCTTTAATTTCATCGATATCGCTCATATATTATGTACTAAGAATACGCAGCCGAAGAATACCATGAATACGTACGATTATGAAGCAATGGCACACGGGGATCACACTTCTTGTGTTCGGCTATGTAAATTCGGACGCACAAATACCCACCAATGCATAACCCAAACATATGACACGTACAGAAACATTTGTATCCAATCCATTGTCTGTCGAAGCCCAAATACCGCTTTGATCATGTCGGCAACAAACGCATTGTTAGTTGGAATAAACGGTAAAACAATCGATCCAATCTCTGGCAATAATCCCGCCTCCATAAATTCATGCGCTCCTCGAGCAAGCAAACCCGCGGCAAACAAAATAAGCAGCATACTACTTGCACGAAATGCCCAGTACACAGGCATACGCAATGTCGCGTTAAAAAATGCAAATGAGATAAACAATCCCGCGACTAACCCAAATGCAAAGCCACCAAATATAGACGCCGGAGAAGAAGAAAAGTAAATCGTAGTGAGGAACAACACGATCTCAAACCCCTCACGAAACACTGCGGTAAACACCAAAGCAAAAAGCCCTCGATGCTCGTGGGTTTGCTCAATAGCGCTTTTTACTTTCTGCAAAAGCCTAACTTTATAAGACCCGAAATATTTGTGGAGAAAAAATACTGCCCACGTGATAAACACCGCAGAAAGCATCATGAGTATGCCCTCTATCACTTCCTCTACTTTGCCGGTGTATACTTCTTGGGCTTTCACCCCGACCAAACTCGCAAGCATCAACAATATCATGCTTACGACTGCAGCAGCGAACGTTGCCCCCCACACAGTGCGTAAACTTTTTGAATACCCGAGTTTCACAAGAATTCCGGCTACGGTTGCTACGATAAGAGACGCTTCGATAACTTCACGAAAGGTAATTAAAAACGATGGCATCATGTGTGAGTTATCTTACTATAGTAGAATATATTTTTCTATTGCGGTTGCCAACCCATCTTTGGCGACACTCGGTGCTATCCAATCAGCTTTTGCTTTTAGCTCGTCTGCACCATTTTCCATGGCAACTTTAAGCCCTGCAAGTTCAAAAAGCGGCAAATCGTTGCCACCATCACCTACCACCATGACATTTTTGTGATCTACATTGAGCCTCGCAAGTAGCGATTGTAATGCATGTTTTTTGGTGGCAAGCTCATGAGTGATATGCACGTCGTATGTTCCGAGTTTCCATGACCCCATCGCATGGGCAACTAATCCCGCCGACTCGGCAACTGTTGCTACAATTTCTTGTGATTCTTCGCGAGTCACGGAAAAAATACAAAGCAAATCTATAGACCCATATGGCTTATATGAATGAAACGGAACTCGTCCTTTATGTGCACCATCCTCAACATCATGATCACTATATTTTCTTAGTTTAAATAACACTTCTTCTAAAAGATGTGTATCGAGCTCTTGTCTCCACACATATTCGTTTGTTTTGCATGAATACAAACATGATCCACCGCTTAATATACAAAGATCTTCGATGCCAAGCGCTGTCAAAATTTCTTTAGAATAACTGTATGGCCTTCCTGTTGCCACCGAAACATGACAATACTTTTTGGCAGAAGCAACTGCGTCGATAACGCGCTGCGACGGCATTCCATCAAATGTTTGTGGGATGGCGGTGCCATCTAAATCAAAAACTAAGGCTTGAATATTCATAATAAAAAAACTTCAGATATTCGTGCTACCTATTCACCAACATCGTTGATGTATATGTGTCTACAGGCGCCCAATCATCTGTAAATATCGATTGCCCAAAAGAAATCTTCGAGCGATGAGACAGTAACTCTTTTCCAGATGCCGAAAGATTATTATTTTGAAAATCGAATGGTTTTTTTGATGCCACCAAAACAATGTTTTGAATCAATGAGCGATTCGTTTCGTTTTCTATAGCAAAAATTTCAACATTTCCAAAAACATCTTTATACGTAGTCGCTAGGGAATTGATAATCTTGGAATTTGGTCCACCTAAAGAACCTATGGTATTTATAATGATCACACCATTATCTGTCAGTAAATTATCTGCGCGTATAGCAGCTTCTTTTGTGGCAAGATGCCACGGCATGGTATACGCAGAAAAAACGTCAAATAATATTGCGTCATACGTTGCTGTGTTTTTGTTCAAAAACACTCTTCCATCCTCAAATATCATTGTGAGATTTGGAGTGGGTTCAAAATCCATATATGTTTTTGCAAGCGCATATAATTCGGGGTCGATTTCCACAACGGTCATATGTATATCTGAGAAACGACTGAGTGCGTAGCGCGGGTACCCCATTCCTGCACCGCCAATCATAAGCACATTTTTCACATTTGAATTCCAAAACATTAAATCGTAATAGTGATAATACTCAAAAACTAATTTATTTGGATCGGTAAGCACGACAGATGAACTATGTGCGCCATCGGTAAGCATGCCTCGTGTTACCTCGTTACCACTCCGATTCTCGACAATTTGTGCACGAACATATGGCGTGTCTTTATCTAAAACAAACGCATGAGCTAGTTTGTTTGCTAGCGTCCACCCCTGAACCATCGCGAGTAACGCTATGCCCAAAAATACAACCTTTATCCAAACCATCTTTTTACTAAATAAAAGACTAACAAAAATAAGTAAAATGACAATCATATACATTGTTTTTATATGTCCAAACAATGGCACAAACAAAAACCCTGTCAAAAATGTACCCACGATACTACCTGCTGTAGAGATCGCATAGAGTTTACCTACTGATGACCCAGAATTGTTAACGTTTGATATTGCCAACCTTGCTGCATATGGGGAAACTGCACCAAGCAAAAATGCTGGGACACCAAAAAACACAACAGCAGCAACGATAGGTTGCCAATATCGAAAAACCAATGCCCCAACAAGCCACAACATAAACACTTCTTTAATCAGTGCTACTACAAATACCCATGCTGCCGTAGCAAACACCAATAACGATAATCTAGACATATTTGCTTTTTGCTCAGATAATACACCGCCCCAATAGTACCCGAGCGATAAACATGCCATGATCACTCCAATGAGAGATGTCCACACATGCAGCGATGTACCCATATAGGGTGCAACCACTCTCGTTCCAAGTAGCTCCAAAACCATAACACAAAATCCAGTGATGAATACGCCAACATACAACGTAATTATTTGATGCATATGTCAAAAACAAACATGTATTGGAGCAATGTGTACTTCTAGCTTATGCTTTTTCTGTGCTTTCTCAAACCTCGCGCGATGTGCGTCTACCGGAGGATTTATTGGTATTTCTGACATATAAAAAATATAAATCGATTTCACCAAAAAATTTGCGGAGGAGACAGGACTCGAACCTGCGTAGGATTGCTCCTGCACGCTTTCCAAGCGTGTGCCGTAGCCACTGGGCCACTCCTCCGTGTATAACGAGCTTGATTATATCATTCTAGACACCACTTGCGATGCTATAATGCAAACATGACGGCCTACAGCAAGGGATTATTGGCTATTCTGATCTCAGCGATACTCTGGGCCAGCGCAGGAGCAACAGCAAAAATTCTTTTTCATTTTGCGCCACCATTTGTCGTCGCATTTCATCGATTTCTTTTGGCTTCACTCATTATTTTTCCCTTTTTTTGGAAAGCAAAGAAACCCAAGGGGTATTTCAAAATATTGTTACCCCTTGGCCTTTTTAACGCAGGAAATATATTATTTTTCTATTCTGGTCTCCCGCTTACCACCGCCAACTCATCATCCATACTTGGTACCACCGTACCACTTATCACTATGTTGCTTTCTGGATTTCTCATTCATGAATCAATTTCTATACAGACACGCGTTGGTATTGTGCTAGGACTCTTAGGAACACTGTTAATCATCGTCATGCCACTATTTGGATCCAGTCAGTCTACAGCAGGAAGTCTTCATGGAAATTTACTTATTTTAGGCAGCGTCATCAGTTGGTCGTTATATATCGTCTATTCAAGACACACCCTCTCAAGAGGAGTATTCTCTCCCGTCATTTCAACCGCTATAAACATTTTTGTCGTTACAGCGGTAACGGGTACTGCAGCACTTCTGACCCAGAATACCATAACACCACCCATTGAAAATATTTCTCTCTATATATGGCTTATTGCATACGCAGCAATTGGCATAACGGTAATCACATTTTTCCTTTTTCAATGGGGCGTGCAACATGTGCCTGCAACAACCGCCGCACTAAAAGATTATATTCAACTCATCATCGGAGTTGGGCTAAACAGTTTTCTTTTGGGAGAACACCTTACGACAACCTACATCATCGGGAGCATTTTTGTGGGACTAGGAGTCTTTATCGCTACTGGTCGTCACTGGTCAAAAAAAATTGCAACACTCGTTTCTTCACGAAACAATTAATTATTTTGCAAACTCTTCATGGATTTGCTCGCGGATATCTTTCCACCAATCTTGAGAATCCGTAGTAGCTAGTGAGGTCATGAGTGTCACAGATTCTGGTAGTCGTACGCGGGTAGAATTGGCATCCATCCATTCTTTGGCATGAGTGTTGCCTCGTTCCATGAGAATTTTACACTCTACACCAAATGCGATCACGTTTGCTTCGTACACAACAAGTGCTTCAAGCGTCTGCTTGGCTTCATATTCGGTCAAAAGCGCCAACAGCTCTTTGTCCACTGCGCCAAATATATCTTCGTTTGCTTTATCTTCATGCCGTGTCATATAAAGCTTTGCTACTTTATCCATTTCACCAGTTCTACCCTCATGAAAATCATGGAAAATACTCATGAGCATGACTTTTTCCATAGAAACCGCGCGGTCAGCTTTTCCTTGATTATTTACCTCACGAGCCAAAAGGTATGCAATCACCGCCGTCATAAACGAATGCTCTCCCACCCCTTCTTCGTTATCACCGAGGCGCTGCCAACCAGTACGCAACATGCGCTTAACATTGGCTGCTTCATAGATAAGATTTGTCGTCGCTTTGCTGTTCATGGCTATTATTATAACCCATCCCCACGGCCTAATGTGCACTTAGACAGAGTCGAACTGTCATCACAGCCTTCGGAGGGCCGCATTCTATCCATTGAACTATAAGTGCGCTCATGTCACATGGGCTATTATACCCTCCAAAGTCAGGCTCTGCTACAATGGGTGCACAGGTTATGCGATGGGCAAATAAATTATTTTTCGGAATTTTGGTCTTCTATGTTATTGCGATAATAGCCGCAAACCGCGACCTATTTTTCTCAAAATTTGATCCCGAATACTGGAAAGATAAATACGATCACTCTCAATGGGGACTACCGTTATCGGTGCGTACAATAGGCGATGACGGGCTCTATCTCTACCAAGGATACGCGCTAACTCGCGGTGCAGATCCTACGCGCTTTAACGCAGAAGTGCCACCGCTTGGAAAATACCTCATAGGCATGAGTATCGCTACATTTGGCAACGGGTATTGGTTCGGGCTTATAACGAACATCTCGCTTCTTGTACTTTTCTATGCATTAGCAAAAAAACTTTTTCCTACCGGATTCATAGCGCTCGCACTTACGACGCTTGTTGCCACAGACCCACTCATCACTGACCAGTATCGACTGACGATGCTCGATGCACTCCAGTCCGTATGGTTACTACTTTCCCTCTACTGTTTTATCAAATACACCGAAAACACACAGACGCGCTCTATACTATTATTGGCAAGCGGTGTTTCACTTGGGTTTTTTGCCGAAACTAAATTTCCGCTCCTGCTTCCCATTCCCCTGTTGCTGATCGGGTTATCGCTAATAAAAAGAAAGAATTTTCTTCGTCAAAGTGCTATCTTTTTGGCCGGTATAGGGGCGGGGTATTTGGCACCATATGTTCCCTATTTTTTAGCAGGACACACATTCATCGAGTGGCTTCGAATCCAAAAATGGATTGTTTCATTTTATCTCCACTCTAAACTCTCCCCAACATATGGAAGCGTGCTCGTAAATTTACTAACAGGGCAATATCAAAATCTCTATTCCCGCGAGTGGCTAAGCTCTCCCCACTGGTCTCCTGTCTGGACTCTTCTCACTATTGGCATAGTCGCATCATTTTCAAAACATACGATAAAAAATGCGCTATGGAGAAACACGCTCATCATGACACTTGCAACAATTAGTATATATGCAGTCATACCGTTCTGGACGAGATATCTGACCCTCACCCTTCCATTTCTTTATCTCTTATTTGGATTTACCATACACAAATTAAAACCTGCCATCGCAGTATGTGTCCTATCGATATGTATACTCATAAACATCAGTTCGTCAGTATCACACTTCTATCCGTCTGCCCAAGGAACTATGTCGCTATTTACCTACAACTGGAATAATAATTTTTTCCAAGACATGTATGAAGATATAGACAGTCAAACTCGCGCGGCTATGAGTCGAGAACATTTTCGCGTACTTGGAATGCGTACGATAGCGGAAGGAGAAATCGAAAAAACAGAAGTTACCTACACGTTTCCTCACGTTTCTCGCTTTGCCACTCATGTAAAAATTCCAGTTGTCGTTACATACATCACCCGACATCTGGGTTCATTTACCACCCGCACAACCATTCCTCTGGTCAAAGAAAATAATCGATGGAAAATTCAATGGAATTGGGACATGTATATAAAAGACATGACGGATCGCACACATCTTGCCACTACAGTACAAGAAGCCAAACGCGGTTCTATCATCGCAAGTGATAAGTCGATATTGGCAAGCGATATCCCAAGCTTCATGATATGGATCACACCCAAACGTATTGTACCCGCGGAAGAAAAAGCGCTACTACTCCATCTAGAAAATCTTTTCGAACGCAAAATTTTGGCCGTATACTTCCACCAGCGGTTATATGGCAATGCGCTCTCAGAACTTCCCGTCCCCATGGGCGTCATTCCTAAAGTTCTGACGAAAGAAGAAAAAGATAAGCTAGTCGCATATCATGGCGTATTGCTCTCACCACATGCAGGAAGGCATGCTGTCATTAGCGACTTTACCAAAATTGGATCGGTTGCCAATTCCCAATTCTTCGAATGCTGCTCGTACCTCTACACAACGACAAATTATGATGGGGTAGATGGGGTAGAAAAAGACAAAAACGAAACACTCAAAGGTGAAAACGGTGGTACTCTCCAGCTTGTGGATGTGAAGGGAAATGTGATCAGCACACTTATAAATAGAATCAAAAAAAACGGGTCTGATGTTCAACCCTAAGAAAGAATTTTGTCTGTATCTCCATCGAGAATAATCGGCTGGATCGCATACATTTCTGTTTTATAATCCATTTCTGGAATTGAATTCAACAAATACACTTTTTTATCGAGTCCAAATGCATATCCCATTTCCAAAAACGTATTCCCTCCTATGTAACCTGCAATCCCTTTTTTCTCGTAATTGAGTATAAGGATCGCATCTGCTTGTTCGATTTTTTTAAAATGTTCACGAATAAAATCAAATTCTATTTTGGTAGAAATCTTGTCTTCATCGTTGGTCATATACGATTCGTTGTTTTCTATATGATCTAAATCTGCAGGGACCAACACAGTAAATCCCCGAGCCTGAAGCTTGGTTCGCATAACCTCCATCTCTTTGTGAAACTGCATACTACCGCAAATGGTTATTGTCATATTTTTCCCTATACACAATAGTGTTTCTCGCTCTATTGTAGCAGATTCTGGCACAAATCGTGGCTAACACACAAGACAAAATTCGCTATGAAGAGTATGATAACCCTCACTATGAAAATTTCTTCAATTTTTCATACCATCAAACAATCCCTGCGTCAGCTCGGCTCTGTCATCGTCACCCACAAAAAACGTATTGTGATAACCATTGTTATCACAGTAGTGCTATTCGGATTTGGCACCTATGCTCTACAACTTCGAAGCAAATGGATAGCGCAGATGTTGGCTGCAAAAACAGCGCCATCCATAACTGGATTTGATACCCTCAAACCAACAGCTACGACATCGGCCGCACCGTGGCCCACCGAAACACCCGATGTATTGGGAGATACCACGACTACGGTTGATACATACGACGTTCCCAACTATTCTCAACCGGTACAACCAGATCCCACACCATTCCCAACCTTTGCCCCTCTCCCAACCTCCGCGCCAGTAGTCGTTACCACCCAACCACTCAACTGTGCAGGCACCGCCAATGAAGACAAATCACAAGTCTATGTTTCAGCCAAATCTGTAGCTGTAGGAGCGACATCCACTATCTCTATAGAGCTTCGCGATTGTAACAACGCGCTTGCTTCTAATGATTCACTTCGAGTTGCTATCCAAAGCGGCGATGCAGCAACAAAATTAAACGGCCAATCTGCGCCCATCACCTTGCAAGCACAAAATGGAAAAGCATCTTTCACCGTCACGTCTCAAGTTGCAGGAAGTAATACTTTTTTGATTACGAATACTAACCAAAACTTTCCGGTAACCATGCCAGGTTATCACAATCCCATTGTTACCTTTGCTTCAATAACTACTCCCGCACCCACAGCAACTCCTGCACCAACACCGACCCCTACTACTGGGTCCACACCAGTTCCGACGGCAACTTCGACACCCGTCGCGTCACCGACCTCCGGCCCAACCAACACGCCAACTCCTACACCAACAAATTAAGGGAAATAACGTAGCTTGCGGACCGTGTCCGCCGTAGCTCGCTCCGGCGAGCGATGGCGGAGGATACAGGATTCGAACCTGTGCTCCCGATTTTGTCGAGAAATAGTTTTCGAAACTATCGCTTTTAACCGCTCAGCCAATCCTCCAGAGATTCTTATTATACTTCAATTTTCGACAAATCTCCGCCGAGGGTGATCGGGTGCATAGAAGCGAGTTCTAACTCATAGCCCATTTTGGGAATATCGTACAAGAAAAATATCTTTTTCCCGAGATAAAACGCGATACCAATCTCTAAAAACGTGTTTCCACCTATATACCCATCTATGTCATGATGTCGTGGGTTTACGACTAGCACACTATCTACTTTTTCTATTTTTTTAAAATGCTCTCGGATAAAATCGTATTTTGCTTCCGCGGCAAGCCGTTCCTCTACTGTCTTGGGCTTTACAAATCCTTGCTGCTCGATAAGGTCGAGACTTTTGGGGACAAATACACTGTGGCCCAAGTCTTCCAACTGTTTTTGGACCACACGCATTTCTTTATGAAAGACTAAACTCCCGCACACAGCTATAGTCATATGTGTTGGTGCACCTAACAGGAATCGAACCTGTATCAGAGCTTCCGCAAAGCCCTATTCTATCCGTTGAACTATAGATGCGATATTTCGTATTGTACTATGGATATGGTTTTGTGACTAGGATTGAGGCTTCTCCAGAGGGATTTTCTCCGTGATCCAACGCGCTGCGTTGTCTACGAAGCTTCGCTGTGGCTGTTCTCGGTATGGTATGTATTCAGCGACAATCTCGCGCACTTTGGCTTGATGCTGTGCACCCAATAGAATAATAATCCGCGAGGAAGCAAATGGAGCGACGACAAGCATTTTCTGCCCCCACTGCTCTTCAAACCAGAACTCAGACAACTCTTCCCATCGGTAAAAATGCCCAGCACTTTCGATTCCCATATTTGTAAGTTTATGCTTGATATCTTCTGGCGGCACGGTAGACAGCACGTAAATGAGAAATACTATGGATAGTACTGCCGCAATAAGCACAAATTCTTTGACAAAGATAAGAATCACAGAAAGGAAAAACACCATGGCCCCGATGTTGGTGAAATACTCGCGATCTCGCTTTTTGAACAATCTGGACGGGGATTCCCACTCAAGATGTACTTCTTCTCGATTCACAGATTTTTTATCCATACAAAGAGTATAGCGTACTTTTATGCGTTGTAAAATACGCCGTCCATATCGCTACATATGGACACGGTTCAACATAAGTTTTCGAATCTCGGAGGCGATCAACACCACAAGTGAAAGCGTGATTGCGATAAGCCAATGAGATGAAGTGAGTGGATATAATTTAAATATATTAGACAATGCTGGCACATAAAGAAGTAGTGGTTGGATACATAGTGGGGCAAAAAATGCGAGCAAAAAGAGCTTGTCTCCCAGTATTCCTGACCGTATCACCGAATGCCCACGAGTCCATACATCCAAAAGTATGAAGTGCTGCACTAGAATAATGGTTGTAAACGCCAACGCTCTTCCAATCAACATATCACCTGAATTATTTCCGATCCAAAATGCAACGAGGGTGGTAACAGCGGTAAGTGCACTCACTTCCACAAACCATCGCATATCAAGCGCGTCAAACATATGTTTTCCCGCTCGAGGCTTCCGATTCATTATCCCATCGCGTTTGGCAGAAATAGCCAGCACTATAGCAGGAAGTCCATCGGTTACAAGATTTATGTATAGAAGCTGCAGTGGCGACAAAATAAGCGGCCACCCTATGATCATGCCGATGAGTACTGCAAATATTTCGCCTACGTTACACCCCACCAAATACTTGATAGCAGATTTTATGTTATCGAAAATCACACGCCCTTCCTCGACCGCTGTCACAAGCGTTGCGTAGTTATCATCGGTGAGCACCATGTCTGCAGCTTCTTTGGCGACATCTGTGCCCGTGATCCCCATGGCCACACCCACGTCAGATTGCTTAAGCGCTAGCGCATCGTTTACCCCGTCACCAGTCACCGCCACCACATGGCCACTTTGTTGTAATAACCTCACGATGCGAAGTTTTTGGTCTGGGGTAGTACGAGCAAATATACGTATAGAGGGAAGTCGCACCAACATATCTTTATCCGAAAGCATAGCAAACTGCGCACCAGTCATGATCTCTTCACCTTTTTTGATCAATCCGATCTTTGTAGCGATCGCATTTGCTGTCAGTTCGTTATCACCCGTTATCATCATGGTGCGGATACCCGCGGATTCCGCGATTGCAATCGCCTCTTTCACTTCGGGGCGTGCGGGATCTGCTATTCCCACAAATCCCAAAAACACTAGCTTATCCTCCGCCGCAGCCCTGTCTTTCGGAGCTGTACGCGTATCACGATAGGCTAAAGCAATGACACGAAGCCCCTCCTTCGCAAAGGATTCAAATCCTTTTGCCACATGGTTTCTATCTGCGGAAGTTAATGGATGCACCCCATCATCCTTTTCTATATGCGTGCTTTTTTCCAGTACATTTTCTGGTGCTCCTTTGGTGTATATATGCATTCCTTTTCTGTCTTTCCAGATCACCGTCATCATCTTGAGCGTCGGATCAAATGCGTATTCCTCAATCAATGACCCCCCTTGTTTGATCTTTTCGGATTCCAACTCATGCGCTTTAGCAAACAGAAGCAATGCCCCTTCTGTGGCATCACCCAGCACGTCGTACCGATTTTTATTATGGGTAAAGACGAGACTTGCGTTGTTGCACACGACGCCGATCGTCACAAGCGCATGATGCATGGCGCTGTGCACGGAAAATTTTTCTAAACTCTGATGCGTCTTTCCATTTATCCAGTGCTGTACCACCTGCATCTCGTTGCGTGTGAGTGTCCCCGTCTTATCGGTCGCTATCACCGTAGTCCCTCCGAGCGCTTCGATAGAAGAAAGTTTGCGCAGTATCGCACGCTTTTTTGCCATGCGCTGCATACCCACCGCAAGAGTGATAGTGATGACCGCTGGCAACCCTTCGGGGACTGCGGCAACAGCAAGACTTATACTGGTGAGCAGCATCTCGATAAGTGGATGCTTTTCATATATACCGATAACAAACACAATCGAACTTGCAAAAAACGCAACTAACCCAAGCTGCTTGCCCAACACATCAAGCTTTTTCTGTAGGGGAGTGTCTTCATCTTTTATCTCAGACAGCGTTTCTGCGATCTGACCAAATTTGGTTTTCATGCCAGTGGTGGTAACCATCGCCCTTGCTCTCCCCTTTACGATGATCGTGCCCAAATAGATAAACCGCTTTGCCTCTTCTTCGATATTTTTCTCAACCGGCATAGACTCGCCAGTAAGAGACGACTCGTTTACTTCTACATGATGACTCTCTATGAGTTCACAATCTGCGGGAACCTTGTCCCCTTCCTCTAGCAGCACGATATCTCCGGAGACCAACTGCGTGCTTTCTATTTTTTGTTCGATTCCCCCACGGATGACGCGCACGGTAGCGACCGTCATAGAACGCAGCGCTTCTATAGCTTTTTCTGCTTTGTATTCTTGGATAAACCCAAGTACTCCGTTGAGAATAACGATCAGAAGTATAAATATCCCATCCAGCACATCACCCAAAAATAGCGACGCAAGGGCGGCCACCATCAAAAGAATGACGAGCACACTGGTGAATTGTCCCAAGAAGATCGAGAGAGGCGAGTGCCCTGTTTTTTTGCTTATCGCATTGGGGCCGTGCCTTGCTAGAAGTGTGGTCGCTTGTGCTTGTGTAAGTCCTAAATTTTCTTTCATAGGTACAAAAAAACCTCTAGCCCGATCAGCATATGCCGAAACCGACTAAAGGTCTTGCTCAAGCGAGATACCGATTTCGCATGTGCGAAATGTCTTGACGATATGCTCTTCCCAGTCTTTCTGGGCTGCTACTCCCCTTTACCAAATATAACTATACCGTCTCGACCACCAGTTGGCAACCCATCATTTCAACCGCCAAAAAACTCAAACCATATAAACGCGCCATACAGTCCAACCAAACAAACTGCTTCGAGTCTGGATATTTCTTTTTTTGATATCGAGAAAAAATAAAATATAGCAAGTCCCCCGACGACGCCAATAAATGTAGTCAGGAAATCATCTATATGAAACGTTTCTCCGTGTATAAAAAGCGTAAATATTCCAAATAGCAATGTGTTTGCCGCGGCCGATCCCATGTAATCGCCAAACGCTATGTCTTTTTTCCCAACCAACGCTGATCGAACAGCCAACGACAGCTCGGGAATATTTGTCCCAAGAGCAAGCAATATGAGACTCGCATAATATGGTGCCACTCGCAAAAGCTTGGCAAAATACAGCGTTTCGCCCAAAATAAAATGACTCGACACAAACACGAGCAGCGTGCCGACAATAATTTTTATCATCATAGATCCAGACAATGATTTTTTAGTTTTAGATTTTTGGTTTGCGAGCGACATCACGCCTTTGTTGTGTTCCAATACAAAAAACAACAGCACATAGAGCACTATACATATGACTCCCTCAGCATTCGACACCGACCTATCAAACGAAGCGATAGCAGGAGCCGCAATCACTCCAAAAGCCAAAAGCAAATTAACAGAACTTATCCCATGATTTATCTTCACGCCTCGCCCGATGATCGCAAGCAGCGGAATGACCAGAAGAAACAGAACCGGTATCCCGCCGAGCAGATTTCCTACAAAGATATCTGGTTTCTGCTCCACAATTGCCGTCATCCCTACGGCAAATTCTGGGATAGAAGTCAAAAGTCCCAACACAAAAAATGATGAGGCAAAGGCAGAAATTTTTAAACGCTTAGAAAACACATCAACGCCAGAAATGATAAGCCCTGCCCCCATCCAAAGAACAAAAAAGAGCGCGGCGTAAAAAATGATGTGGTACAACACCATACGATTTATTATGCCAGAAAAAATATATTTGCACCAAGAATGCTCAATCATTTTTATGCTACCGTATCTACATGACAGGACGCACACATGATCTAGCAGCATTCACACTGCTAAACGCCGCATTTATCTACATGCATGCGCCACAGATGACGCTGGGCACTGCCATCTGCGCATTTGGCGCCAACATGATTGGCGGACTTCTACCAGATATCGACGATGCCAGTGCAGATATATGGGACAAGGTTCGCGCGGGATCACTACTGGCGCGCCTTATCAAACCCATCGTCGGTAGTCACCGCATGATTTCCCACTCCATCGTTGGTATGGCCATCATCGGATTTCTCCTCAAGCATTTGCTAGCCGCTATAGGAACAGTACTGCTAGTCGACATGAACATCATCTGGTGGTCGGTGATGATAGGATATGTCTCGCACCTTGTGGCCGATTCACTTACCTCCGAAGGAGTCCCGTGGTTTTTACCGCTACGAGTACGGATTGGTTTCCCGCCTATCCGCTGGCTGCGGATAAAAACAGGTACATGGCGTGAAAGCTTACTTTTTGTCCCACTGCTTATAGCAGCCAACGGATATCTTTTTTATACCTACTACCAAACCTATTTGGTGTTTTTCCGAACCCTCATCAAATAACTTCGTCAAGTTAATTTGCAGTTTTTGAAATAGCTTTCTTGGGCGGTGTGTTTGTAAATTTTTTGGCTACCCAATCGTATTCACGCACCTCGGAAAGCGTCAGGCTCCAAATACGATAAATAAACATCTTGTGCAATCCCACGATAGAATCTCGACACAAAAAATCGTATGCTCTATGTATGAAAGCTGAACGGTATAACGCAAATGAGCATGTGAACTGGAGAAATATCATTACCAAAAACTTCGTGGGTGGGATCATGTGGGGGCTGGGCACCGTCATCGGTGCCAGCTTCGTGCTCTCGCTTTTTATGGGCACACTTCGCCGTCTAGACTTCATTCCTGTGGTAGCTGACTTTATCCTCCAAGTGCAAAATTCTATAGACAATAAGAAATAAAACTCGCTAATGGCTCCGCCATTCCAACCATCGCATTCCTCTCTAAGGAAGAGCATGGTATGCTTTTCTGCATAGGACAACGCTAACATGCCATCACTACTTCACACTCTGTCTCCAAAAAACATTGCTCACACACTCGGCGCTTTCATGCTCAAATACGAATTGCCGCTATTTTTTGTCATTCTCATAGCTGGCTCATACTTGCGACTAGTAAATTTAGAAAACACGACATCGTGGTTTGGGGATGCTGGAAGAGATGTTCTCGTCGCCAAGCATATGGCGCTTTACCGCGACAACCTATTCGTCGCACCAGATGCAAATGGCGGAATGGGAGTGCTCATAAACACGCCTATCTATTTCTGGATCTTGGCGAGTTTATGGAGCATCTCTGGGTCTGAATATGGTGTGATATTTCTCTTTAGCATCATCGGAATTTCTAACATCATTATCGCCTATATCATGTCTCGACAACTCGAGAGAGGATTTTCTGCGTTGATATTTCCGTTTTTTGTATCCATATCCAGCTTCTTCGTGTACGCCTCACGAAATGTATGGCAACCACACTTGCTACCTTTCTTTCAAATGTTGTCGATGCTTTTTTTGATACGTGGACTAAAGACAAATACGAAATACGTATACCTTTCGGTGCAAATGGCGTTTTTGGCTACCCATATACACCTAAGCTTTGCGCCACTACTTCTGATCACCATTATGGCGACAGCATATGCTCTCTATCGCAAAAAACACTATATGCGTCTCGCCTATTTATCTATCCTTATCATTGGCAACATCATCACTTGGCTCCTACTGCTACCTAGACTATCTGCACAAATACATGAGCTCGTCACTTCGCGTATATTTCCTACATTTTTTACCTTCACATATGAAAATTTTATGCTTCTGTCCCAGAGTCTGTTTGCCAAAAGTCATGGCATGCTCTCATCCATAGTTATTTTATTGTTACCGATATGCGTCATGTACATCAGCCTACGAATGCCGACTGCACAACGTGTCTATGGGCTCATCCTTGGCACAATGCTTAGTTCTATACTAGCCCTAGGAGGATATACACGGCCACTATATTTTCATTATCTCGTCCCGTATTACGTCCTAGAACTCATGGCATTCTCTTATGTTTTCTCCCGCATCCGCTCACATACATATCTTTTTTTATTTCCGCTCTTTGTACTACTTGCCATAAATATATCCCAAAACAATAGTGCAACACTCTCTCGAAAACGCATAAGTGAATTACATATAAACCAACAGATAGCAAAAGCCATTTTACAAATCAACACATCTCCCGCTATCATCCTCAGAGTATGCCTAAACAACAATCTGTTATGCCTAGAAAATGAAGCATTTACCAGCAGTGTTTGGTTTTATCTGGAGAAATTTTCAGGAGAAAGACTGGGGACTATCACAAACACAAACACAAACACAAACAATTTTATACCTTTTGATGACTCGAGGAATCGTACAGATAAATTTGTTATTTGCGCCTATTCGTCAGACGAATGCTTAAATAGAATGGGGGTGCTCCCTACAAACACTCGATTGCTGTATTCTGATGGAAAAGACACAACACTGTTCCATATAAAAGATGCGACTACAAACGTAGAGTAAACGTTATTCCTCCTCAACGAGCGGTGCATAACTTTCCAAAAACCCACACTTAGTGCATCGGTAGGTGACTACCTGTTTAGGATGCATGAGTCCAAATCCACCAAACGAAATATTGGTTCCCCAGTCTGGGGTATTTTTTATGCCAAAATTTGTGTCTCGATCTGCTATGACTCCTTTTTCCATCTCAGCTCTACATTTTGGGCATTTGAGTAGTTTACTCATAAATTCTCTCCTTCATCTATATCGACACATATATATTTTTACCGCAATCAACTATATCACGCCATGTACACATATGTGCAGATCTACATATTGATTATCGAATCTAGTAATCCCATAATTGCTGTATGGAATCGGAAACCAACACGCCGTCAGCGCCACCAGCCGACCAACAATCCACACCCATTACTGCTATACCAGCACATAACAAATCACCCATAGCACAATGGCTTTTTGTATTTGCGCTCATTGGCGTAACGTCTTTTTTTGGTTATCAAAATTGGCAACTCAAAAAAGAAGTGTTGAATCTTAAAACCGCACAACAAGCACAGCCCACCCCGAGCGGCACTGACGACGCTTTAGCAAGCTGGAAATCATACACTGATCCGGTACTGGGTATTTCCTACAAACTTCCTCCAAAACTTGCGCGCGTAGATTTGAGCGGAAAAGAAACCGCTGCCGAGCAAGGAACGCAATACTGCATGATTTACCAAGGTTCACTGTCATTGTTCCGTATTCCAAAAGCAGTTGCAGGTGTAGGTCCCTGTGGAGGTGGTGTATTTGGCATTGGCACTGTTTCGAAAGACTATGTAGCTGGTAGGGAGGGTGGATTTGGGGATTTTACGGGATATGTAAAGCAAAACAACGCATATTTCCTTCGTTTTGTGAATACGATCTCTCAAACACCACTTCCCAAGGGTGTTGCAATCGAACATACAAACACCAATGGAGTCACGTATCTGCGTATAACTGGTAAAAACACGATGCACGATGTAGGTGACGAATATATGAATGGCCCTATGCTTGGAACACCTGGAGAAGGCTACTTGGGAGCAATTATACATATTTCTCACGCCGCCTACACTGGGTTTAACATACAAATGCAAATTAACTCGCCTAACGATGAAATGGTGTTTGATCAAATTTTATCCACAATTAAATTTACAAAAACTACGTCGACTGGCAACGAGCCAGCGACACAAACCACTATGGATAACTGGCAAACATATACAAACTCTACCCCCGCATATGCAATACAATACCCAACCGATTGGACCATAGACACGTCTAAAGCAAAACAAAACGATGAGACAGGGGCTCAACTGATTATACGAAAAGGCTTATATGCGTTGACCATTACGTGGCCCACGGGATACGGACCAAGTGTGTGTGTTTTTTCCGATAACCCACTGTATGGTAAAGAAAAGGAAGGTCCTATCGGAGATTGCGTAGGAACATTTGTTGAATTTAGTTCAACCTCACAAGTATTTAGAAGACTCGCAAAACCCGATTTAATTCCCCGAGAAAACCCGACATCAGCGTCTTGGAGTATATATACGAAAGATAAAAGCGGAAGCTTTGTAACAGTTCCACCAATCGGATATGCTGCACCCAAAATTTATGACGAAAATACCATACGGATCATGGATCAAATCCTCTCGTCATTTAAAGCGGTTAATTGATGCAGGTCTAACGCGC
>CAZXHY010000017.1:0-25419 GCA_964639945.1 uncultured Gammaproteobacteria bacterium | reverse complement strand
CCTTCCTATCAAGCCCACCATCACAATTTCTGATCTAGAAAAAATTGATATTCGAGTAGGATGCATAGAAAAGGTAGAAGATATACCAGAGTCAGATAAACTCGTTCGACTCACCGTAAATTTTGGCAATTTTACCCGCAATATCCTCGTGGGTCTCAAAAAAGAACGGGAAAATCCCCAAGAAATAACTGGCAAACAAGCGTTGTTTGTGGTCAATCTCGCACCGAAAACTATGGCCGGAGAACAATCAGAAGGAATGATGTTTGATATCGGATACGCCAATAAAATCATTCCCATTCTTGCTATCCCTGAAAAAGAAGTTCCTAATGGTGCCAGCGCCGGATAAATATATGAAAAAACCAACCAGTGTCGATGACTATATTGCAATGGCTGCAAAAGAAGCGCAGGGAAGGTTGCAGAAGATCAGGTCTATGATAAAGACCGCTGTCCCAGAGGCTCAAGAAAAAATAAGCTATGGCATGCCGTACTTTGGATACTGCGGAAGACTTGTATACTTTGCTGCATTTAAACACCATATCGGCGTATACATATCCCCACCAGTCATCGCAGAACACGCCAAAGAGCTCAAGGAGTACAAAACAGCAATGGCTACACTTCAACTTCCTCTGGATAAACCACTCCCTATAGCCCTTATTAAAAAACTAGTACTCGCACGCGCGAAGAAAAATGCCGCGTCACAAAAAGCCTAAACAGGACCTGTAAGAGCTCCATAACCACCACATTGGGGGCTTTCGCCCCCAAGTAGATATATAAACTTGTTATTACACGCTTACTGCACCACGACGGTTAAGGTCATGTTTGGATGTGGTGTACAGTGATATCCAAATGTACCAGCTTTATCAAATGTCAGCGTCGTACTCTCTCCTTGATTCAATACTCCTGAGTCAAAGCTTTTATCATCAGCGGTGACACTGTGTCCCGCGATATCAGTGTTTTTTATCGTCAATTTCTCGCCTACTTTTACGGTAACTGTTTTTGGGTTAAATGCAAAATCTTTCAATTCTACGGTATTTGCACCAACTTCTGTGCCAGTTTTTTGTTCCATAACACCTGTTTCTGTAGATGGTGTTGTAGCCGATTTGGAGGGCTGCATAAACCACCATGCCCCAACTCCAACGACTAGAACCACGATTATGATTGCAACTTTATTCATATATATTCACCTCCCTTTCTTCTTTTACAATGAAACTTTATATATACGGCCTTCCATGATATCTCCAAAATATATATCTCCGGTTGTGCGATCGACCCCAAGCCCAATAGGATGGCCCAATTTACCCTCTCCTTCTTGAGTTCGGTCAACAAGAGGTGACATAGAAAGTTTATTTTGATTACCCTCTTCTACAACACCGAGCATTATCTTTTTTCCTGGAGTATTATTTTTTTCGCCAGTCCTACCAAACAGCACCACAAGCGCATATGTTTGATTTTCTTTAAGCTTCGGAAGTTTTTGATTCTCATAAAATGCGATATTTACCGCGGTTTCCGTAGGTACCCATCGATAAAGAACCATTTCTTTTTTTGCGTCATACAAATCAGGTGCGCCTTTTTTTAGACTTTCTTCTGTGCCATTCCAATTAAATGATAATTTCTGCGTATTGAATCCTGCCTTATCAAAAACTGCCCCATACAAGAATCGATCATAATTATTTGGCCCCGTGTCACCAATTGCCACTTTTCCATTTTTAGGATTTACTCCAATCGCTGGAGCATTTCGTATACCAAGCGCTTGCACCTTTGGTGACTCGGGGTATGGTCGAACCCCTAACGGCTCCTTACCATCTCGCTGTATTAGCATCACTTTTCCGGCTTCTTTGGTTGGATCAAGCGCTCGTTCCCCCTCAAACCCCTCGCCCACAGTAAATAAAAGATGTGGCTTACCTGCCATAATAATGCCTATGCCATCCTGTATCTGGTGGGATCCAGTTCCTGCGGTGTTTGCTTCAAAAATTTGCTCAGGATTTATCCCAACTACTCGATTACCGCGTTTTACAAATTGCACACGTGTTACTCGATTACGAAAGCTCTTTTTTTCAAACGCAAAGGAATATAATAAAAATACATCTCCACTCATCTCAAAATCTGCCCCATATGTGATACCTGTCAGCCCTGCTTCTTCTGGGGGAAACCCCGGTTGTGAAGTTTTTAATACAAAAAATGGTTCTAACTGTCGCCTAAATACTCCATCCACTCGATGATATACCCACACAGTTCCACCCAATGTTCCCACAAGCATGTAGCTCCCATCTGGGGACACATCTATCTGAGTGACTTGTTCGACCTCATCAAAAATCGAAACTGTAGCGCTGATCTCGCCAGCTACTTTATAGGTAGAAATTCCGCTCATATCGCTGGATTGAACAAATAGTGGGGGGCGTTTACGAAATATAACAAATACACCGATCGCGATAATGATTGCGACACAAATAAGTAATACCAATCTCCGCATAATTATCATGATATACCGATCATGAGGTGTATCGTCAATAAGTGAAATGTGAAGCACCTCACAGTAGTTCTATGGCTATTTTTAATTTTTCTAATGTCTCCAATGTATACGGTTCTTCCAGTTCACCGTGGTCCACCCATTCAACATACTCTAGCTCAATAGCCCTCTCGCTCAATATTTTATGTGTATAACGCACATGATAATTCCCGTCTTTTGAAGTCAACGAAAAGACTTCATTGTTTTGTAATTCGCTAACGGTAAATTCGCTCCAATTTCCATCGACATTCCGACTACGATACATAGTGCCTACACGAATTGGCCAGTCGCTTGTCTCCTCTACTGTTACCGCATCCCACCACAACGGCGTATTTTTAGGATTTGTATAATAAGCAAAAACTGTGGCAGACGGCTTATTTATCCGAATAATTAATCGATTACGTTTCATTATAAGCTGCGTAAAGCTTGGCAACGTCAATTTTTTTCATATTTCTGTTCTCTCTATAGTAGCCATATCACGCTCTATATTTCAACACGCGCTTCAATGCAATGGCAAAAGCAAAGCAAATGTAGACCCTACCCCCGGTTCGCTATGCTCAAGCACGATGTCTCCATGCATAAGTTGAGAAATTTTCTTCGCTATGTATAAACCCAAACCGGTACTTTTTGCAGCAGATTGTCTGCGAGCCTCTCCCACTTGGACAAATCGCTTAAACAAAAGCCCTTGTGACTCAGGGGGGATTCCTATCCCAGTGTCTACGAATTTTGTAGCGAGCATAGAATTTTGCACATGATGAGATATGGTAACCCCACCTTGGTGGGTATATTTTATGCTATTGCCTAGAATATTGGTCAATATTTCTTTTATACGTATTTTATCGCCGGCTACGTTTGCCAGCTCTGCGCTTATTGGCTCATGTCGTAGATATAATTTTTTTTCTTTTGCTAGCAAACTCAGCTCTGAAATCACCTCATCCACGAGTGTCACGATATTTACTCGCTCACGTTGCACGTCTAAGCGGCCTTGGTCTATCCGTGAAATATTTAGAAAGTCATTGACCAATTTTACTAAATGTCCAGCAGTTTCGTCTGCGCGACGCAAATGCTCTATAATTTTCTCTCGTTTCAATAAATCAAATTTTTCGAGTAACAGCGCAACTGTAAGACGTATAACCGTCAATGGGGTTCTTAACTCATGCGCGGCGGCCGAAAAAAAGGCTTGCTGCTCTTTTACCCAAGATGACTGACTTGTCATATCTGTAAATATTAATGCGACCATTCCTGACGCTATAGGGACAAGCTTTCCGCTTATTGGAAATGTTCCGCGCCCCGTCACGAGGGTCGCGCCTTGAGGAAGTGTATAGGCTTGTCCAGCTAACGCATTACCAAATATCACCTGATCATCATTATCACCAATATTTCGTACATGAATCAATTGACTATATATAACCCCAGTTGTTGCAGAAAAATCTAATAATTTTCCCGCATATTCATTGATCAGTCGTATAGTGAACTTTTGGTCGACACAAATCACCCCCTGCTCCATCTGAGAGACGATTAATTGTGATAGAGATTGTTGTTCAATTTTTTCATGTGTACTATAGAGGGCTTGCTGCACTCGAGCTAGCTCATCCTTGGAGGTTTGAAGTTCGTTTTGATGATCGAGAATTTGCTTTTCAAGTCGTTTTTGATGTCGCAATGATTGGTCTCTATTCCAAATCCATAGACAGACTACACCCAAAACCAAAACAATGCCTATATACAATAAAACACCAGCCATACTACATATCATATCAGTAAACGACCACGAATCCACACAGCACACCGACACATTAATGATAAAATACCCTAATGAAGCGCACTGTTATCTCACCAATCCAAAGAAGTAGCAATCCGATAGTAGGTGGAGTTGATATTGGACACGTACATCTCAAAGCAGCAAGCCTACCGCGCATACGCGCATTCTATGTAGATATACTTGGGTTTGATGTCATGGCAGAAATGCCCTCCGCTATTTTTCTTTCATCAGGAAACTATCATCATCATTTAGCATTTAACACATGGGAATCAGAAGGTGGTACACCACCCCCTATCGGAACCACGGGGCTTTATCACGTAGCAATTCGCTATCCCACACGTGCGAGTCTCGGAGATGCGCTCCATAGACTTTTAAAGGCAAACTGGCCGCTCGATGGAGTAAACGACCACGGTACCCACGAAGCACTCTACTTACGAGACCCAGAAAATAATGGACTAGAACTCTATTGGGATAGGCGTATAGACGATTGGCCAAGAGATGAAAAAAATCACATTGCGATGAATGGTAAACAACTTGATATCGAAGGACTTCTTGAGTCAGGAAAAATATCAAAAAAATAATCACCCCTGCGCTCAAACGACTACTTGCTTATGGCACCATTCACTTGGTCAAATCTTCCAATTACACGGGGGAATTTGCCATCTAAGCCTACATTACTCACTGTTAGTCCGACCCTCCCAGTTGCGTCAAAGCTGCCTACCAGTTCATGTCCTATCAAAGTCCAATCCGTATCAGAGTCTCCGGTGCGATACCACGCTTTATATGCATTTCCCTCGCGCGCCAGACGAATAGTAAGCTTGTTTTTTGCAACAGGAACATCCACTGATTGAGATTCAGTTCCCTTGACGGCGAAGGTGAGTTTGCTTATATTTGTCGCTGTATTATTTATCATTTGCTTGCCCACTGCCCACCGCACACTTGCGCCTTCATCATCTGTTGTGCTCGTCGAAACAAAGCGCAGCCCCGCATGCCCAACTCCTACATCTCTCAGCACAACTGTAGGTTTAAATAGTGACGTCTGTATAACAAAGTTTTTTCCTTGACTAACCACTGGCTCTGTACGGGTCAGCAACGAGTGTCGCGGCTTTGTGCCATTTGCTCCGGCCAAAACTGGCATAATCAAATTATCACGTGGATTCTCATAAATTTGAGCACCGTCACTACCCCCCACCTTCCACAACTTGCCTACATTTCCGTTTGCAAACGCATCGCTAAACTTGAGTTCCACCTGAGTAACCGAGGCGTCTTCCCATGCAATATTTACTTGATCAAACCTTCCCAACACTTTTGGAAACTTATCATCTCCACCGACATTACTAGTGAACAGCGATACATATCCTTCGCTACCAAGCGCCGCGTCAAATTCTCCACCTAATCGCTTCCACCCCACGTCACCTGTGAGCTCATTTCCCAACTTATAAAATGCCCTATATCGCTTATTGACGCGATCTATTCGCAATACAGCGACGTTGGTGGCCAAATCTTCTTGTTGAGTTTCTAGTCGTTTTCCATCTGCCCCTCGCACAACAAAAACAACCGAACTATTTTTTCCATTTACTCTCCATTGAATCGTGGCTCCTTCGTCGTTTTCTGATCCTTTTGAGGCAAACCGGATGCCAGATGCCCCTATGCCCTCCCCTGTAACCAACGGTCTATACATCACCGCCACAACTCGAAAATCTCCATCTGATTGAATAAGATCTTTATATGTAATACTTGCAGACTTTGGCTTATTATTTACGTTTCCTGATGGCACAGTAATGCGCAAATTATCTGTCGTAGTTTGTATGATGGTTGCCCCTTCCACAGCGTACGGAACCCAAACACTAGTGTTTAACACGTCAGTTTTAAATGGATCACTAAATCTTCTTGTCAATGTAGGGTTGGAAAGCGAGGCTTTTGATTTAGAAATGGTGGTAATTAGTTTAGAAAAATTTCCGCTTAGCACAAACACAGAAACAAGCACTATGATAAGGGTCGTCACCCAAACTACTGTAGATATGTTTGATTTTTTAGACTTTATGGCCATATACAATTATCCTACCATATCCAGTAAACTAGATTACACTCACCCCTGTCAACATCAGACTATTCCTTGCTCATTGGGATAGATACACGTACATAAAATTTTATACCCATTCGTTGTATATTTTAATCTCGACATTGTATACTCACATACATATGTTAAACCTAAACTCTCTTATGATCGGGACATCACAGCCCAAAGTATTAGCTGAATTTTATAAAAAAATATTCGCAAAACAACCCGACATGGTAGATGGTGATTGGTCTGGCTGGTCCATCGGCAATACGTTTATATCTATCGGCGCTCACTCAGAGGTAAAAGGGAACGCTGCTGAACCCCAGCGACTCATGTTTAACTTTGAATCACGCGAGGTCAAAGAAGAGTTTGCGCGTATGAAAGACTTGGGCGCGACGGTTATCAAAGAACCATACGAAATGGGTGGAGCTTGGATTGCTACCCTAGCGGACCCAGACGGAAATTATTTCCAACTCATGACCCCATGGGAATCAAAGTAAGAACTATTCACACTCAACTATGGAAAGTGGACTAAAGACAATTCTAGGATTTGTTGCTGTAGCGCTCACGCTTTTGGGATATCTACCGTATTTCTACAGCATTCTCCAGCGAAAAACAAAGCCCCATCTGTACAGCTGGATCATATATGCCTTAGACGCATTTATCATTTTTGCGCTCCAAATCACTCATGGAGCTGGGGTAGGCTCTATCTCTGTTCTGGCAGTAGCTATTATGTGTCTTATTGTAATAGTTTTAACCTTACGGAATAAAGAAAAACGAGATATTACACTCACCGATAAAATTTTTTCAGCACTGGCAATTGCCGCGCTTATACTTTGGTTATTTGTACAACAGCCTCTCATTTCTTCCATACTAATCATGATTGTAGATATCATGGGATTTGCCCCAACTGTACGTAAATCGTGGAATAAACCATACTCAGAAACACCGGTGTTTTATGCTATAAATATAGTGCGATTTATTCTCACTCTTGCATCTATCCAAGAATATTCTGTCATTACGACGCTTTACCCAGCCGTTTGGCTTATTGGAAACACTTTTTTCACCCTTATGCTTATGTTTAGAAGAGGTATGATCAAAAAATAAACACACTCAGCTATGTCAGCATACAAACAAAACATAAACGATATAGCAACTGACCTTGCCCACAATCACACGACTTTTCGCAAGCGACTTATCTCCCAAGACGAACATAAAGGAAAACTTGCTACTTATAATTATGCATGGCTAGAAAAAGGAAAAGCGCTCACTCCACATGCACATCCAGATGGTGAAGAGTTCTATTATTTTCTCGAGGGTGACGGTTCTATGCTTGTGGGAGAAGAGTGGTTTTCGGTTTCTGCTGGAGATTTTGTAACCATCCCGCCAAAAAAAACACATAGCGTAAAAAATGATAACGAAAAAAAGCTTGTCTTTATGGCCATCAGGACCATAAATGAAACAGGAAGCACCATTACGTCGTAGACTGATGCAACGCCTTATGCGCTTTTCGTTTTTTCACTGAGGCTCGCTGAAAATTTTTCGACAAAACACTTATATTTCCATCTACTTCTAGAATAGCCAAGTCTATATTTCGCACCGACTCCACCCCATGTTCTCGCACAGCAGCCTCTAATTCTTCCATAGTAATTTTTGCCTGCTCGAGATGAGCATGTATCACTTCGCCTCTATATATAAGCATAAGCGGCTTCCCTTGCACTATCTCGCTAATAGTTTTGGATTTAAACAACAATAATTTGAGAAGATAATTTATAAAAAACAATGCAGTTGCGGCGATCATTCCACCCCAGAGCGTGGTATCACCCCCAACCATCGACGCTTGCACAGAATTACTAATAAGAAGAATAAATACCAAATCGATTACCGAAAGCTGAGCAAGTTCTTTTTTTCCAAATAAACGAATAGCCAAAATCACAAAAAGATAAATGATCACAGCACGGATGACTATTTCGAATGAAGAGCCCATACATATACTATATAGCAAACAAAAAAAGACTGCACAAAAATTGTTATGCCTTCCGAAGAATTGGCTCACCTCGTATTATCTCTAAGAAGGTATAAGGAAACTGTCCAGTATTTATGTATCGCGTAGCATAGTCAATTTCTCCCATATGTGTATGTGCTGCAACCCCCCACTCACGCGGAAGTGTTTTTAAACGCGCAAATTTGATTTTTTGTTCATCATTCCAACTCTTATACCACTGGGCCAATCGTCCTTTTTCTGTACCTTCACCCAGCATATATCGTTCAAGCCGCTTAATGTGAGGCATTAATTTTTGAACTCGGTGGGTCAAAAGTTTATCTAGATAACTTGCTGAATCGAACTCGTGTCCGTGAACCATCACATATGGCACACCTCCGCTTATAAAACGAAGCTTATTTGAAATATTCAACCAAAACGGTGGTATATCCTCATAATGTTCTTTGGGGTCATGATTTCCAACAAGTTTAAACAGCTTACTTCTCATCAAAGAAAAATCTTCTGCCCATGGAGATTTAGATAACTGCTCGTAAGGCATTGCATGACGCTCCCAATGATCTCCGACAACAACCGCGGCATCGCACCACCTTAATCGATCCGCAAGTATTTCTTTCGCTATTTTATCTTTTTTATGATCAAAACCATGAATATGTTGGTCAGACCACGCAAATACTCGCTCAAATTTCATCCGTGTATTTTACTATAGGATCCATCATTCAAACAAGTAGGATTGTCAAAATTGGCCCATTAACACAAGCTAATCCTATAGTATCTTGACAGTGCCACTGTCACCTGCTATAATTCATTTACAGATTTGAACTAATAAATCTGTCTATATTTGATTTGATCGTAATTTAGCAAAAAGATAAAGATACCTCAATTTTTAAACTTCGTATCTTTCTTCCAGAAATCTTACACAAGTATTCATATTTAGGCAGGTTCATTGGTTCAAATGAGTTTTACCTATGTTTAGAAAATCATTTTCACCCAGTCGCCCACACACCTCCCGATTCCGAGGCGGAAGCTCTAGTGGTCGAAGACCACCCATAGGAGCACCCATACGCCATGATCGATATGTCAATCGTGTGGAAAATACTGAAGTAGCAATCACAGAAGAACACCCTATCACACATCAATTTAATGACTTTGCAATCGCAGATGAGATCAAAAATGCCATTGCAAATCGTGGCTACACCACACCAACTCCAATCCAAGATCAGGTGATAGAGCATGTGCTAGCTGGACGAGACGTTGTAGGAGTCGCAAACACCGGAACGGGAAAAACTGCGGCATTTCTAATCCCTCTTATTCACAAAGTACTCCAAGATAAAAAGCATAAAGTACTCATCATGGCACCTACCCGTGAGCTTGCTGCACAAATTCATGAGGAATTGCGTCTTTTTACCAAAGGGTTACCAATTCTTTCGGTGCTTATTATCGGAGGCGCAAACATGAGCAACCAGTTATGGGCGCTACGTCAGCAACCAAACTTTCTCATCAGCACCCCCGGAAGACTTAAAGACTTTGCTAATCGTAGGTCAGTACATTTAGCAGAATTTACTACCGTGGTTCTCGATGAGGTAGATCGAATGCTCGATATTGGATTTATAGCTGATATTCGACATTTGCTCTCATTATTACCAAAATCCCGACAATCATTGTTCTTTTCTGCGACAGTATCTCCTGCAATTTCCAACATCATCGCCTCATTTATGACTGATCCAATTACGGTTTCAGTCAAAGTGAAAGAAACCGCAAAAGGAATAGACCAAGATGTAATTCGTTTTCAAAGCAAAGAAGACAAGATGAAAAAGCTCTATGAGCTTCTTCGCATGGACGAATATAACAAGGTGCTTATCTTCGGCAGAACAAAATGGAACGTTGAACGGTTGGCCCATTCGCTTTCCAATGATGGATTTTCTGTAGGCTCCATTCACGGAAATAAATCACAAAATCAACGGCAACGAGTTCTCATGGACTTCAAGAAGGATCGATTACAAATTTTGGTGGCTACTGATGTTGCTTCACGAGGATTAGATATCGATGATGTGGCACTTGTCATCAACTTCGATGAACCAGCCTCATATGACGACTATGTTCATCGCATTGGTCGCACGGGACGGGCTAGCAAACAAGGAAAAGCTCTCACATTTGTGATGTAACACCATTTACCTCCGCACAGCACTCGACAAAGTTGATATACTTTTTATATGAAGACTTGGTTTCACGAAAATTTATCTCGATCACTCATCAAGGCAATAACTTTTCGATCCCTAATCCTTATCACTGATGGCATTATTATATTTGCTATCACCCACAAAACAGATGTGACCGCAGGAGTTATGTTTTTTTCTAATATAGCTAGTACCGTTATGTATCTTATCCACGAACGAGCATGGGATCATATCCATTGGGGAAAAGCAAAAATAACCGCATGACAGACGTACACCGCCCCTCACGCTCATTTATCTCCATCTATCAAATATCCACCTCTAGCAACCATAATCGCATTTTATGTTCGTGTTTTATCTGTGCATCTGTTATACTAGACATAAGTTAAGTGAGTGCCACAATGTGGCATATGTATTGACATATTTTTGCAAAGCCAGATATCGGGACTCTCGTCTCTATCGACTTTCTTATTGTGTTTCACCGGAATTGTAGCGTGATATGAATGTATTTTTATTTTTGAAGGGAGGTGAAACACTATAAACAAACGATTATTCGTAGGCAAATTGCCCTACGCAACAACAAATAACCAGCTAGAAGAGCTATTCGCAACTATTGGTCCCGTCGCATCAGTATCTTTGATCACGGACAAATTCACAGGACAAAGCAAAGGCTTTGCTTTTGTGGAAATGAACACGGAAGAAGATGCACAAAAAGCGATCGATCAATTAAATAACTACAATCTTGACGGTCGTACAATCGTCGTTAACGAAGCCAAACCCCCAGAACACCGAACAGGTGAACGCGGAGGTGGTGGTGGCGGTTCACGAGGAGGTTACGGCGGAGGTGGTGGGTATAGCGGTGGTGGCGGTTACGGTGGCAATCGAGGTGGCGGAGGCGGTGGCCGAGGAGGTTACGGCGGAGGCGACCGAGGTGGCCGAGGTGGTGGTGGCGGTTCACGAGGAGGTTACGGCGGAGGTGGAGGTTCACGAGGAGGCGACCGAGGTGGTTCATCCCGTGATCGAAGCTGGTAACAGTCTTGCGACACGTACCAAAACGTTATTCCCTGTAAAAATCAGGCTCACGCAGGTTGCTTGATTGTGGAATAATCATAAACCCATATATATGGGAATATTTTGATGCTTCATAGATGCCCTATAGTATCTATTGTTCCGAGCATAAAGACCTGCTATAATACAAAGTACGAAACGTCTGTATTGGTAAAGGATATCTACACTTCTTCACCCGCACTGCCCGTTCGTTAATAGTTTTTCTATCTAAATCAACATGAATATTCGAAATATCGCGATTATCGCTCACGTGGATCATGGTAAAACCACCCTTGTGGACGGTATGCTCAAGCAAACACACACATTCCGCGCCAATCAAGCCGAAATGACCCAAACAACCATCCTCGACAGTAATGACCTTGAGCGAGAAAAGGGAATTACAATTCTTGCCAAAAACACATCAGTCGCCTACCACGAATACAAAATAAACATTATTGACACTCCAGGACATGCTGATTTTAGCGGAGAAGTAGAACGAGTTATCGGTATGGCAGATGGAGCACTTCTCATCGTCGACGCTGCAGAAGGACCCCTTCCACAAACACATTTTGTATTACAAAAAGCACTCGAGCACAACTTAAAAATCATGGTTGTGATAAACAAAATTGACCGATCAGATGCAAGACCCAAAGAAGTACTCGGCGAGGTAGAAGAATTATTCTTACACTTAGCCAATCACGAGGACCATTTGAATTTCCCTGTTTTGTACGCAATAGGTAGACAAGGTAAGGCATGGAATAATCTTCCAGATAATTTTGACGAGCCAGCCACCCTCGAACCATTATTTGATGCAATCGTCAAACATATTCCTGAGCCCACAGGCGATGCCACTAAACCATTTAAAATGCTCGTCTCAACACTCGATTTCGATGCTCATAAAGGTAAGATCGCCATCGGTAAAGTAGCACAAGGCACCATCTCTCCCGGAGCTCAAGTTCTTAAGCTTGAGGAAAACACACTATTGGGAAAATATGCTGTTGCATCCGTTCAGACAAGTGTAGGTCTTACACAAGTCGCTGTAGACCGCGGCACAACTGGTGACATCATCTCATTGACTGGTATTACTGACGTCGCCATCGGTCAGACAATCGTTGATCCGTCAGATCCAACTGGATTTCCAACCATAAAAATCGAGGAGCCCACACTCAAGGTGTTGGTAAGTGCAAACTCATCTCCCCTTGCCGGTCGAGAAGGTAAATTTGGAACTCCTACACAACTCGCTGAACGACTAAATCGCGAAGTCCAAACAAATATTGGACTCAAAATAGAAGAAAATCCAAATGGTAATGGATTTGTGATCTCAGGGCGTGGTGAACTTCATATCGCAGTCTTATTTGAAAACATGAGACGCGAAGGCTATGAAATGCAGGTTGGTAAGCCCGAAGTTATCTTCAAAGATATAGATGGCGTTAAATGTGAGCCATATGAAGAACTCACTGTAGAAATAACATCGTCTTTTGTTGGTATCATCACAGAAGAAATGGGGAAAAGACATGGAGAAATGCTCGATACTCACACAAATGAAAAGGATATCACCCGCATGGTCTATAAAATTTCAACTCGCAACCTCCTTGGATTCCGAGGTGATATCATGACCAAGACTCGTGGAAATGGAATCATTGCGACACGACTTTTGGGATATTTCCCAGTGACACCGAAAAAAGAAAAAATTCGAAACGGAGTGTTGGTCGCTATCGAAACTGGTAAAGCCACAGGGTATGCACTCACTACTGTACAGGAACGTGGGAGTGCACTCATCGGCCCCGGAACTCCTGTTTATGAGGGTATGATCATCGGTATAAACAATCGACAAGACGATATCGATATCAATGTATGTAAAGCCAAAAAGCTTACCAACATTCATTCGGCAAATGCAGACGTCGCAATCCAATTAGATCCTCCGATTCAACTAAGTCTTGAGCAATGCCTAGACTTTATCGAGGATGATGAATTACTGGAAATCACCCCATTGACGCTACGCCTACGCAAGCTTCATTTAGCGAAGGTAAACCGCGTGAGGGCTAGTCGATCTGGGGCCTAAATACTTCTATTTATCGCGTCTGATATTCTTCTTTGAGGTCAGCCCTGTATTCTGCTAGCAATTTCGTAAGCTTAGGATCCACTACATACTGACAATACGGTTGATAGGAATTCTTTGCGTAGTAATCTCTATGCGATTCTTCGGCTGGATAAAATCCATCGAGTGGAGATATCTCTGTCACAATAGGGTTTCGAAAAACATGTGCGTCGTCCAATTTTTTGCGTACCTCCATTGCTTCTCTCTTTTGTTTCGGTCCTTCATAGAGGATCGCTGATCGATACTGAGACCCTACATCATTCCCCTGCCTATCACGAGTAGTCGGATCATGAAGATGAAAAAATATCTCAAGCAGCTTTTTATATGGAATCACGGCAGGGTCAAAGGAGACTTGTACCGCTTCGGCATGCCCACTCGTCCCCGATGACACATCGTGATATGTGGGATTTTTCATATGTCCTCCCGCATATCCGGGCATCACACTACTAACACCTTTCAGGCGTTTAAGCGTCGCTTCTGTACACCAAAAACATCCACTTGCAAGCACTGCTGTTTCCATTCCTCTATTATACCTTACTTTCACCAAAAACCCCGCTTTTGGCGGGGTTTTTGTTAATACTCTTATTTCTAAATTTACCGAGTAACAGAGATTACTTCACTGTTATCTGTGGTTGGCGCACTCACTGTGACGCGATTTGCTGCGTCTCGTGAGATATTATAGCCAGTACTCCATCCTCCGACTACCGCACAGTCTGTGATGTTTGCGGCATTCAAAGACGGGTCTGTAGGAAGTGCTGGAATATAATTCGGCATCAACTGTCCACAAAGGTTCGGGAAGTTGGTGGAATCAAACAATGTAGCGGTTCCAGCAGTCAAACCACTTATTTCCGCAGGAAGTTGACCTTTGTTTTCTGCAACATATTGGTGCACAGAATTCAAAATCTGCAAAATCGCACTTCGACGATTTGTGTTATTTGCTTGTCCAAACTGTCGCGCTGGATTAATTGCGATAAGTGTAATGGACAATAAGATGGCCAAAATACCAATGACCACCAAAAGCTCAATGAGCGTAAATCCTTTATTATGTTTCATAGGCAGTGTCCCCTCCTAGGACAAATGATTACATCTGAAACCAGCATAGCCAAGTACACGCAAGCTTGTCAAGCCATAGAACCATCATGGTGTGCTATCGAAACATGATATAGAGCATCACACCTGCATAAAGAAGCGCTAAAGCACCAAACACAAACCAACCAACAGGGAACTTTTTCTTAACCGAAACTCCTGCTGTCACCACAGTCGACGTCATAAGTGGCACTGTTGTTTTATACTCAAAAGCAGTACCTCTATATACCGCTGGTGATTCACAAAATCGTTTCGTAGCGGCTATATCAAAGACCGAATTGGGTTTTGCCATCTCTCCGAGCTGCAATGCTCGCCACGGATATACACCAGAAACCGTATAATGACAGGACTCCAACACTCGACCAATCGTTTCATACAACTCTTGATTCGTAGCAATCACCACGGGAGTAACCTGTGTTAACACTGTCGCTATCGCTACATGAGCGAAGGGAGATTCATTTTGTAATTTTAATGCGACTTCTTCTGGGTGCTGAGCATCATAAGGCGCTACAAAACACAAATCCTCACTAATTATTATGGTAATTTGTGGTTGTACATGAGGACTTGCGACGGGTAACACTTTCCTCAATAGAGCAGTAAGCTCGTTTTCATTTACCACCTCCATATCTCGAATCGTTGTCTCAGGCACCATCACAGCAACGGGAGTTGCACGATCAGATATAAACAACTGTAATGATTGACGTTGAACAAGTAGTAGTGTCGTAACCATATTTTTTACGGAACATCGTTCCAAGAATCTATATGCAGCACTCCTCCATTATAGTGCACCTGCACTATCACTCGCTGGCTCATGGTTCCACGCGTTGCGGTAGATAATATCGTTTGTGTGGTTGTTCCGCTAACACTTGCCACAACCACTGTTTGCGCATCCATTACCCATGATTCTCCAGTATATGTAGGATCTCGAATGAGCTTAAGAAGAGCGTTCTCTGCACCAGACTCTGCTGCTGTATGTGCAAGCATACCCACTTCAGTCTCTGTAGCACTGCTAATGTTGTTCCACAATGCAAATACCGCACCGGTAGCAATTAGCATTCCTAGTATCGAAATATATAATACAGTGATCATTGCCTGTCCACGCATATATTTATCGTAATCCAATCGCTGTTTGAAACGTCATTGTTTCTGTCCCACTCGAGCGGGTATATGTACTTTCCTCTGTCAATGCAATCCTGAGTGTGTCTTTTGCGTTAGGTATCGTATCTGAATTACCAATTCTCGTTACCACAAACTGTGAAATGGTCGTTCCTCCTCCGTTTATCCTATCGGAATTTATTCCATCTGACAGCATCAGTAATCCGTTGGTCAGTGTATACGTATACGTACGCACTGCCCCACTCTCTGTTGCTTCAAGTATTAGTGTAGAATCACTATCGCCAAGCACAGGTGATACGATACGGGATGCACGGTGAATATCATATGACAATCGCGCAAGCATATACGCCCCATCTTGGGCTACCCCTGCACTACTATCAGAATGTAATTTCGTACCCAAAATCGCAATAAACACCTGACTCATGACAACTAAAAACGTGCCCAACAGTCCAATGTATATAACGAGCTCTAATAATGTAAAACCGCGATATTTTTTCATGGTGAGAACGAAATGGTCATGTCCAAAAGCTGTGATGTTAATGTCGAATCAGTGGTGCTAAGTTCTGCTTTGTATCGAAAACACTGCGCAGGATTCTCATAACCCATATCGTCGTTAGAAAATGGGATTGCACCACTTATCGTGGCGCTCCCGACAGATGTAAAGCGTGACGCGCTTGTTCCATCTGGCCCCACGTATGTATAGGTTGCGCCATCACAACTATTACTTACAGCATCTGCACCTGCCACCTGAAGAGAGATATCAGTCACAGACGATGGTTTAGATATACTTGCCGCAAACCTATTAAACACCGCCTGTGTGCTACCTGTTGCAATACTTTGCATGTCAAATATCCTTGATATGAATGTGCCACTTAATACATAACTATTTCCGCTACCTCCCGGACCCCCTTCGATAATTTTTAGCTCAGTCGACGCATCGCCCGTCACAAGATACGAATAGGCGCGTTGTGACTGTGCAAACACCGTTGAAACACCGTTTACGCCATTGTTTATTTCGAGCCCTCCGCATCGAGGCAATGGAGATGCGGCCTCGTTGGTGATGTCTAATACTTGATACTCTTCACCTCCCGTGCCGACCACTATTGCACGAGGCCCAGACACCACCACCACGCCCTTCGGATTCATACCATTGGTATCGTATGAGCCCAGTACAGTTCCGTACGTAGCTGAGGATTCTTCGATATCAATAATAAAAAATTCACGTAGTGAAGATGAACTATGTGTCACCACATATGCTCTCGTGCCACTTGAGTTTACAAACAGCCCAGCTCCACCCGAAGCGCTTAAACCTATCTGTCGTTTGATTGTTAAATTTGTGTTATTACTTATATCAACGATCACCAACTGCGCACTTGTTGATTCGGTTACAATAAACGCCCGTGATCCCACAATAACCATGCGATTGCCCGTGGATGGCAATTCCACTCCATCCGTATCCAAAATTGATCGTGACCCAGATTTAGAGCTCAAATCAAAATTGTATAGTTTTGTTCCACCGATCATATAGCCGACAGATCCACTCGTGGCCACAGCGCTCGCATTTCCATTTCCCGGCGCATTAAAATATCCGGCCTCCGAATACTTGTTATTACTATCAGTTTGAGATAAATCAATAATCTCAACTTCTTTCGCATTTGTATCAGTCGCAAGATACGCAAAATTTTGTTCGGTAAACACATCATTTGTCTTATACCCATCAAACGTACCTGAAATACTCGCGACTGGACTCGTGGGATAACTTGGGTCGGATATCGTAACATTTGCATACGAAACACCCGCAGCATTGTCACCAGTCCCTGCTGCAAGTTGGCCCTGTATAGCGCTCACTGCGTTTGCGACACCACTTTTGGGAAGATCTAGCGCTGTTATGGTAAGTGTCGGGTTACACCAGTCTCCAAATCCCCCAGTAGCTCCCAACACCACTTCTCCATCAACATTGTTTCTCACTGCAGTGTTTGTTAACTCGCCCGAAGTAAAATCTGTCTCTGTTGTATCTGTTATTAACACGTTATCATGACGAGTTAGATACATAGAATAACTCACAGATGCAGGAAGTGGAGTAATCCAAGAAACGCTTATGTCAATTCGCCGAGTTGACAAATCTTCTGTACCACCACTGGTCACAATGCTACCTGAGGCATCTCTGTATACACGGGCGATAGTTATTGATCGAGTAAAAGAACCTACGGTTTCGTTGCCTAGAACCAACATCCAACGACTACCTGATGCCACTGGATGGTATGCGCTACCTATGGCCAATGAGGCAAAATTATCCCACCCAACCTCTCGCACGCTTCGCACAGACTCTTCGAGTTCTCGTGCGAGCGCCATAGCCTGCACTCGTTGTTTATGTTGCGCCTTTCCTTCGGTCGACACATATAGCATGCCAAATAATGCAGGCAAAATAATAAGCGAGAGCGCCATTGCTAATAGCACTTCTATAATTGACTGACCTATCAAAAAATTTTTCATGGCGTTACGACAATGACTCCCCGTCGATTTATTTGAATTTGTTTTTGTTGTCCTGTTTGATTATTTTGTATAATTATAGTTCCCCCTGACAAAGTATAGTCTCGAACGTCACCACTCAAACGCGCAAAAGTGGCAACTTGTGCAGACAATGTCGCAGACACAATACTAAGCGGCGATTCTACGGGAACAGTAATATTTAATGGATTTGACTGAACATACACTGATCCGGGATACAAGGTGTATTGTTGTGGATCAAATCGAACAGAATAATCTATAAATACCCCCGCACTCGCTGTGTCACCGGACATGGCAAATACTTGCTGTTTTTTTATATCACTCACCAAAAGCTGCGCTGTAGCATCCAAGGAAGCGCTCTGTTGGGAGCGAAACAGTGTAGTCGAGAGAATTGTTATAAGCATACCAACAAGCCCCATAACGATAACCACCTCAACAAAGGTGAACCCGCTCCTTGCACGATTTGCTATCGATGGCATCGTATACATATGATTTTAATCAATCAAAGAGTGAATAAGCCCCAATCCTTCGCTTGTATATCGCTCCTGTAATTCTTTTTGTTTTTGATCTGAATAAAGTGGTAATGAGAAACTAAATGTCGAACCTTTCCCCAACCCCCTCGACACTGCCTGCACAAGGCCCCCATGCATCGTGACAATTGTTTTACTTATATACAATCCCAATCCCGTACTTTGCGAAGCAACCGCCTCTGGCGTTGCTCCAGTTCGTAACGCTCCAAATTTAGTAAAAAGTTTCCCAATATCATCCGGTGATATACCCATCCCTGTATCACTAACTGATATACACACCATGTTGTCTCCATCGCGTCGCACCTCAATCGTGATAGAGCCTCCTTGTGGAGTAAATTTCATCGCGTTACCAATAAAATTCATCAATACTTCATGTATTTTATCTTCATCAACTGCGACATAGAGCTGTAAATCTGACTGAACAACATTGACATAAAGCGAAAGCTCCTGAACTTTGGGTCTAACCTCATCCAACACTGCCCGCACGAGCTCAGCAATGTTTACCCGCGATACTTTCATCGCCATACGCCCAGACTCTATACGAGAAATGTTCAACATGCCGTTTACCAACCGAATTAATCGATCAGCGGAAACAGAAGCGCGGTCAAGATAATACTTTTGTTTTTCGGTAATTTCTCCACCTTTTCCCGACAACGTCATCCATATATATGAACGAATAGCGGTAAGTGGTGTGCGAAGCTCGTGTGATGCAAGCGAGACAAACTCATCTTTTAGCTTATCGAGGTCTTTCAATTTTAGATTTGCCTGCTGTAAATCTTGCGTGGCACGATCCACTTCTTCTTGCAATGTCACATTAAATCGTCGAATCTCCTCGTAGGCAAATGCATTTTGTACAGCAACTGCAGCCTCGGGAGCTAATATATCCAGAAGTGCTAGGTCTTGTCGTGAATATATGTCACCTGAAAGTTTTGCCCCCAACACGAGTAGACCAATCTGTGTCCCTTCTGTACGCAGATGAACCACCACAGAAGCACCTAGTGAGCGAAGTATATTTTTAGTCACCTCATCTTCGAGTTCATAAATGTTGAGCAAGTCTCGTGTCGCACTTATACGCTTCACGTCTTCCTCCACAAGCGTAGGAAATGGACTGTATCCTTCACTGAGCACATCTACCACCAGATCATTATTTGTGATAATGATCGCACCTCGACTTAGGCGTAATTGCCGCAACAATACATCTAGCACCCCATGCGTCACATCTTCCAACCGAAGTGTCGAGGCCATGACATGACTCAGAGTGCTAAGCACTTCATTCGTGTTATATCTTCCTTGAAAAAATATCCTATCAGTAAAAGACTCGATAACCCGTCGAACTGACTGAAAAGAAAGAGACACAAAAACAACAATTGCAACGAGCGCCGTCAATTCTTGTGTTGAAAAATGTATTTCCAAAAATATTTGACTTAACAAATACACAGCTACTGGAAATATCAATGCGGTAAGTCCTATCAAAAGTGTGTACACTACTGCACGAGCAACAAAATAATTGATGTCTAAAAATTGATGTCTGGCAATAGAGTAGCTAATACAGCCTACGAATACGAGTGTATACAGTGGAAGAAGCGCGACAAATGCAGCATTATTAAACACCACAACTAACACGAGGTTCGTTATAAGAAGCGACAAAAACATAAAAACAGTTCCTGCCAAAAAAAATCGTATTTGTGATCGTTCTACTCCGCGTGATTGTCTGTATCGACCAATCAGTAACAAAAATCCTCCACCCAAAAACACAAGTGTGTGAAGCAAAAACGCTGGCATACCCAATCCAGGACTCGACTTTATGATTCCCGCTTCAACAGAAACAAAAGAAAAAATTAACCGAGACATCGCCATCGGTACAAGAAAAGCAGATATACATATAGACGCCCAGAAAACTATTCTGGACATGTGCATTTTATTCTTGGGGAACGTATCGACTAAAAAAAAGAACAGCACATTCACGAGTACTGCATTTGCCATAACTGCACGCACCCAAAATCCCACCGCCACATCTGTGGTTTGCTGGGTTGCAATATGATTAAACCCTATATACAACGCAAGAACTAACGTGAAAAGAAAAAATAATTTCCCCGTCGCGCTTTTTGGATTTTTTAGCAGGGTAAACAATCCGAGAAGAATGTTTCCAGTAGTGGCAATATATACTCCAATCACCTCAAGGGACAGCATATATCTATAGTAGCATGGAAATGCCTAGATATAGCGTATCTTGCTATCCTAATTTTCGTTCCTATATTTTGATGTCACATGTCAAACTTCTTTTGTATTCGCCGCGTATAGCTCTGTCGCATCGCAAGTTCGGCACGACGCATAGATTTCCCAAGTAATGCATCCATATCAAATACATATCTACCGCTTTGTATGCGCTCACCCAGCACTATGCGTTTAATTGTGGAGGCAACGATCCCGCCTGCAATAGTCGCGGTTGACCCAAGCTGTGGCCATGTTCCAATTTTTTTGCCAATAGCCAGCAAGGAGGCAAGCATAGCAACGCTATTATGCTCTAAACCGACAAGGGAAATGATAAAACGTGCTTTTTGCGCATGAGTTAACGAAGCCAACTCTATACATTCTATATCAGGAATTCTCCCCAAAAAAAACTTTGTATTTGGTTGTGTATCGTATCGCTCAATATCAATAAATACATTATCACCCACATCCACAGCAGAAATTAAGGGCACACGTAAATCTCGAGCGAATTTTCGTAATAGTACTTTTCCCTCTAAATCATCTATCTCATCCACTATACAATCCACTGTGGGCACACTCGTGCAAAACGTCTCCATGTGCACACTATCAGTTGTAATCAACGTATGCACACGAGCCGCAGGGTGCATATCTAATAAATCCTTTTTGATAATGCTCATTTTTCTTTTTCCGATCGTTGACCAACCCAATCGAAGCCTATTGAGATTCGAAGGAGAGATAATATCTGGATCTGCTATTTTTATATCTTTAGCTCGCGAGAGCATCATCCAAGTAAGCGCGGCATGACTACCCACAGATAACCCAAAAAATCCTACGGTTGCACTGGCAAGCTTGCGTTGCTCTGTGTCAGTAATAAGAAGTGTGTTTCTCGTCGTGCTGGCACGCATCATCGCATCTTGAATCACCGTACGATTCACCGTTCGTGAAGATTGAAGTTTTCGGCGAAGCGCGTGCGCTGCTTTGGAGTACTTGCCCAATTCCCCAAGCTCTTCGACAAGCGCGGCTCGTTGAGTTTTTGTCATATGAATCATATTATGCTGTTTTTTTAGTTTCCCCTTTTGGGAAATATTTTTTGTGACCATGGGGATATATTTGCACTTTTGGATGCACTTTTTTTCCCATGGTTTGTACAACGAAACGATATTCACTATTCACACGAGAAACCTCCGACACAAAAATTTCAACGATTTGTTTTGAGCGTATAGTAGATACTTTTTTTTCTGATCGAGCCTCAACACGTAAAAACAATTGCTGGTTTTGTTTTGCATCATAGTGTATATCCAACAAAAATCTTCCAGAGAGGACACGTTGAAGCTTTGGGTGGTCAGTAACTTTCTGCACATGTTCTGTATATATATTTGCTCCATATAGTTTCACCATAAATTTATCTCTACCAAACAGATATACGAAAGGCAGTTGCCACGGATATCCATGCTCCAATAACGTTTTCATTTTAGGAGGGATCGCGTGTATCAAATCGTCGTATTCATATACTCCTCCCGTATCATGTATGTTGTATCGAACCAGTGGACAACCTCCATTTTTAGTAATACAAAGCTCTCCATGTATCGACTCAAAAAATATTTGAGTCGGATCATATTGGTACAACGAAGGAAGTCTCGTGTCATGAAAGATACGTGTCATTTCTTCATTTTTTAAAACCCATTGACGAAGACCTATGGACAATGGTGTCTCAAATCCCATAAGCGCTGCGTCAGCTGATCCATAAAGATTTATCATTGTCGAATATTTCGCCGAACTATCTAGGGTAACTCGTATATATTCTCTCCAACTTTCTGTTATCCCTTGCCCCGTCCCAAGCAATCGTAACGACAAATGCTTATGAAGCTTATTTGCTACAAGCGCCTCAACCACTTCTTTCAAAAAAGGCGTATGACCCGTTATCACTGTTTGTGAAAAATACGCTGACATATCTCGTACTACAGAAATCACTGCGTCGACATTGTATCCAGGACTCATGAGAGTAATGGGATACCCCTTCCAGATAACAAGTTGCATGGCTGTGGAAGTAAATGTGCCTGCAATCCAATTCCCAAGAGCGAATCCGTTTATAAAAAGTGTAGATTTTTTATCTGCGTTGAAAATAGTCCGCATAAAAAATTCGTGTTGCGCTGCCCCATCGATCTCATGCGCGAGTGTTCGTGGCCAATACGAGGGACTTCCAGTCGTACCAGAACTCGTAGATATCATATGTGCGAGCGCCACATCGCCATCCCACACGCGCTCAGCTAATGGATATTTTTCTATATAATTCTCTTTCGTCGTTGGGGGAACATCAAGAAACCTTTTCAGCGTCGTTATTCTTTTATGCTCAATAGCATGCAACGCCAAAAATTTTCGGTAGGCCGGAACTCGCTTGGCGGCTTGGTGAAACAGCGCAATCGCAGTACGTTGAGCGCGCAGCGCAAGACGCCTACGATGACTCGCTGATTGGGGATATTGGGAAGGTGTGGTCAACCAACGATGCAGCAAGTTCTTGTTTGACGATGTCATAGACAACTCACTTTGGCAAATGCGCAAATACTTTTGCTCGAAGTATGGTGTTTAATTCACCTCTGTGTATTTTTTCTGCAATAACTTCAATTTCCCGATGTAAGGGTCGTTCTTTGGACACATAGGAAACATGTTTGCGCACAAATTCGTATACTGGACGAGTACGAGGTGCGAGCAAATCTGGCCCACCTCGCAAATCGACTGCTTGGACTACAGCGATGAGATTCATCGCCAGAGAGTATCGTAATAATTCTAAATTAGTCTGCGCCATAATTGCTGATGTTAATGAATGCACAGTAATGTCTTGATTGGCTTCTTCATGAATCCCAAAAAGTGTCGTGACTGGTTGTGCTAATGTCATGGCATACACCTCAAACATACCCGACTGCAACTGCATCCCCTTAAATGAACACGATGATATGGCCGCTTTATCTGACAAATTAGCAGGAAGACCATTGTTTTCATGAGGACTAACTAACCGATGCAAATGTCTATCGTTTCGTTTTATAAGACGAGTGATAATTTTACGCATGGAATCAAGCACTTCCCCCATGTGCTGCGCGATGAAATTTCCACCACTCACCCACTGCCACGGCTCTTCGCCTTTTGTCGCATATTCTGGTGGAACCCACAGTGGATTATCCGAAACAGAATTTGCATTTATCTCTATCGTCGAAATCGCCCATGAAAGTAGTTCTCTATTTACTCCTTCTGCTTGCGAAAGGCACCTCAAACTATACGCATCTTGCACCTTAACCCCGCTGTCTCGTACGTGATGACCAGCCATCTCTTGATGTGCCAATTTACTACCACGAAGTAGTTCTCTATACAGCTGCGCAAGTTCCCTCTGGCCGCTGTGAGGACGAACGCGCGCAAGCATGGGATGAAACGAACGATCAGAACCCTTCAGCACTTCGACCATCATCGCACCTAACACATCAGAAATGAGCGTATACGACGCTACGTCGGCGACAACAAGCGCTGCTGCGGCTGTCGAAAAATTATCTCCATTTACCAATCCCAATCCCGCCTTGGGTTCTAGTTTAAGTGCGGGGATACGTAAATCTGTAAGCAATTTTTTTGCCTCAAATTTTTTTCCATTTTTATCAAAAACTTTTGTACCTGCTAGTTGCCTAGCCGCAGAAAGCACTCGTGAGTTGTGTGCCAAATCGCCCGATGCTCCAAGCCCACCATATGCATTGACTACTGGGGTCACTCGCGCATTTATCATGCGTCGATAAATATCCAAATCTCCAACCCGAACCGCGCTTACTCCATTGAGCAACATATTGATGCGTATAAGCATTGCTGCTCGCACAATATCTGAAGAGAGTTCTGGTCCCACAGTCACATCGGTGTGCACAATGCTTTCTGATATTCTTTGTGCTTGTGCATACCGCTCTTTTTTTGTGCCTTTATTTACCACGACTTCTGCGCGCGCGCCGTACCCTGTATTACACCCATATATGGGGACACCGTTATACACCTGCTCCATCATATGGAGATATCCAGTTTGGATCTTTTGCAGTGTTTTTTTGTCTTTGGTAAAAACAACTGAATTTAGCCTGCGTGCGACAGCGACAATTTCAGCAAGCGTAAGCGTCGTCCCACAGATGGTCACTGACGAAGTTGCACGCGAAAGCTCTCTATCAAAAGAAACAAGATCTGTATATGTGGTTGTTCGTATAGACATACAAAAATCCTTATAGGTCAAAAAGAATAGCTATTATAACAAGTCATTTATAAATCAGACACCTGTATTTTACTAATTTGTACTTTATACACACACAC
>CAZXHY010000016.1:0-26539 GCA_964639945.1 uncultured Gammaproteobacteria bacterium | reverse complement strand
CCGTAACCTGCCCCAGCCGATTCTATGGGCTATTGGATCGCGTGATCCGGTAGCTTCGTCGATCGTGATGGGTTTGCCCGCTGAAAAAATGTTTGACAAAAATTGTTCCATATAAAAAAATAGCTCCTGATTGCTCAAGAGCTACTAATTATACTATAGGATACAAATTATGTCTAGATTGCGCCTTTTTGCTGTTGGCCTAGAAGCCACAATACAGCTTCTTTTTTGTATCTGCGGTCTCCGCGAGAGTTTATGCGGATCGCAGGAAGTTTGCCGCGTTTGCCCCAACGTTTGATCGTAAGAGGAGAAACTCGCAAAATCTTTGCAACTTCCCGTACTGTCAATAAATCTGGCCATTCATCGCCTAATGCCATAGTGGTGTAGTTAATGTGATATACACATTAAATCTTTCTGAGCAGAAATAAACATTATCAATAGCATGCAAAAAGTATCACTTATCATCAGACGCTGTCAATAGGTAGTCGCACAATTCTGTATGATTTTGAGAAAATGTGGATAACTTATGGAGTAAAAAATGATTTTACGACGTGAGAGAACGAAAAATACGAGAACGACGAAAATAATTACGGATGGGTTAATATATGATTATTGTTTTTTGAGTGACGCTATCATAGCGTCCATTTCCGTGAGTGTCACAAGGTCTGGTGGATTGGATGTTTTATACGAAATATGACCAAAGGTGGTGGGTTGGCCATAGGAATCAGATCCTTTGGCGCATACGGTAAAACTCGCTGTGCCCTTTGTATTTCCGCGTCGTAGTTTTACCCCTTCTACCGTCGTAATTTCTACAAATTCATCATATGTGGAGCTAGGGCCTTCTACGATAGTATCTCCCGCGTAGAAGCACATAGCGCCCCCAGTAGCGCCTTGAAAGATTTTGATTTGTGCAGTTCCTCGCGTTAGCGTGAGGGTGTCCATCCATGTCCCTTCGTTGGTTGTCGTGTGATTTGGTGTCCAGTTATCTAATACCGTGATTTTATATTTAGTAAAACTGAGTCCCGATTCAGCGCCAAGGCCTCCAGTTACCACGTTTGGTGCCTTTGTGGTTTCCGGTTTCTTTTCTGGCATAAGTCCGATGTCTATGGTCGGGGTTGGAATACCAGTTACCGAAACTGCGCCGCTTGGAGTTTGCGATGCGGTACTGTTTCCTAATCGGTATGCGCCATATGCTATACCACCGATGATAACTGCAATAAGTACAAATTTCCCAAAGAACGAATAGAATTTATCCATTAGAGGGAAGTATGACAAAAAATACTCATGAGGTCAATAATTTGGTTAGCGTTTAAAAATCATTTGGATGATTTCGCCAAAAATTTTGGCAAAGCTACGAATCATCAGTCGGAGAAAATTTTGTGCATTTCGCACCATTTGCGTGCGTTGTTGTGCAGTATCATTTTCCGTTGTGGCTTGGGACGGTTCTTGCACGGGTTGTGATTGCGTTAATTCATCCATGACTATGAGTGTATCAGAAAAGAAGACAATGGGGATTAGGAAGTAGTGACAAGTGAAATTTACGATACAAAAAATCCCGCTTGTGGCGGGACTTTTTGTTTTATACTCTTATTAACGTTACTTTAAGGTTGCTTTTGCACCTGCTGCTTCAAGCTTTTTCTTTGCTTCCTCTGCTGCTGATTTAGCAACTCCAGTAAGAACTTCTTTAGGAGCGGATTCGACGAGAGTCTTAGCTTCTTGGAGACCAAGAGTTGGGACGAGCTCGCGAACTGCTTTAATAGCACCAATTTTGTTGGCGCCAGCTTCGGTAAGAATAACATCAAAACTCGTCTGCTCTTCTTTTGGTTCTCCAGCATCTGCTGCTGGGGCTGCTCCTCCAGCTACTGCTACGGGTGCAGCGGTGACACCAAATTTTTCTTCAAGAGCTTTGACCAATTCAGAAAGTTCCAAAACGGTCATTTCTTCGACGGCTGATAATATTTCATCTTTAGATAATTTTGCCATAGTTTGTGTGTCACCTCCTTTCAAAAACGATCAATAATTTAACTTTTCTTTGTTTTGACGGCATCAAGTGCCCAGACGAGCTTGTTGAGATTCCATTGCAAGCCATAGTGTAGGCCTTGGATAGGAGCGTTAAGCTGTCTGACCAATTTACCCAAAAGCATGTCTCGTGATGGAAGGCTTGCTAGCTTGGTCACCTCGGCATCGGTAAGTACTTGAACGCCCAAGAGTCCACCTTTGGTTTTGCCCAACCCCACGGCTTTGAAGAATTTAAGCAATTCTTTGAGCGGTGCCACTTCATCCGCATAGGCAAATACGGTCGCTGAAGTGTCTTCTAGGGCGCTTTTGAGTCCTTCGCCTGCATCACCAAGAGCACGGAGGAGGAGGCGATTTTTGGCTACGACGATTTCTGCATTGTTTTTTTTGAGTGCTCGTCGGAGTTCTTCGAGTTGTTTGTGTTTGATACCGCGATAATCAGCCACGATAAGGGCTTTGGCACGACTTACTTTTTCTGAAAGATGTGCGATTGTTTCTGCTTTGATTGTTTTGTTTGCTGACAATGCTTTGTCCATAATTTTTCCTTTCTTAGATCAAAATTGGTTTGATTAATTTATATTTTGCGCTTCGCGTCAAACCATATTTGGCTGTAAGCTCATAAATAAGAATTTATTCGTTAACAGACCAAATAAAAACCCGCCTAAAGCGGGTAAAACAAAGCACGAAGTGTGCTGATATGTTTTCCCTCGGTAGGCTCACTTTCGTGAATTCATCAGCAAATTGCTGCAACCTACGGTCTTTAGGATTTGTCTATTATAGCAGATAGTATGGGTTTTTCAACCACCACTCTTTCGATTTTTAAGTTTTTCAATTTGGGCAGCAAGCGCCGCTCCGATAGAGAATGGTGATTTTGGTTTTCTCGAGAGTCTTTCATTGCGTTTAAATCGTTCAGATGCATCGGAGATAAGCTCTGCGGCTTGTACCAAGGCTTCGTTTTCAGTGACTTTAACAGTGCTTTCTACAACAGTACGTGCAATTTTTTTTGCTGCTTCATGTCTAGTATGTCGTTTTGGTTCTGGCTTCTCTTGTGGTGGCTCTGGTTTTCTTCGTGAACGATCTCTGGAATGAATTCCAACAACCTTGCCACCCTCTCTTAAAATTAAGTCGCCATCGTTTACCGATAACTCTCTTTCATCATCACCAGCCATGAGCCTCCTTTGAATATGGTGCGTATATAGATTGTGCACCTGAATAAATAATACGTACTAAACTGGGAAAAAGTTTCAGTTTGAAGTTAGAATTGTACTTTTACCCCTGGACCCATCGTAGCAGATAGAGTCACTTTTGCAACTTTTGTGCCTAAAGCCTTGAGGACGGCTTTGACATTTTCTGAGATCTTTTTGTCTTCAAAACTCACTTTGCCGATAGGCATATGGATAAGTGGGTTGCCAGGTTCAGTTTTCAAGTTTACCTGTCCACTAGAAAGTTCTTTGGCTCGTTTTTCTGGATCTGGTGAAACTGTGCCTGTTTTTGGATTTGGCATAAGTCCGCGTGGTCCGAGTACTCGGGCTACTTTGGCTAGCTTTGCCATCATCGTAGGATGTGCTACCAAAATATCAAAGTTTATCTTTCCTGCTTCTATTTCAGCCAATACTTTGTCGTCTGCTATGGCCACTCGTACTTCTTTTCCGGTACCGTGCGGAAGAGACACTGCTGTGCGGTAGTCTTTTTTGTCACCAAGAGTGAGGGGATTGAGGCTCACATGGAGCTCAACTGTTCCGTCGAACTTGGTAAGGGTTGTCTGTTTTACGAGTGAAATAGCATCGGTAAGTGGGTAGAGCTTTTCTTTGTCTACCAATTTCATGACTTCGACGTAGCGTTTGGATCGTACTTTAATCTTGGCTTTTTTCTTTTTTGCTGCTTTTTTTGCGGTTTCTTCGACGGTTTCGCCACTTTCGACTTCGTCGACGAGTTTTTGGTATTCGGGTTTGAGCTCTGTGCCTTCTACGACATTATCTTTGCCTTTTTTACTGGCTTTGGTCTGGCGACGAGCTTCAGCCTTGGCTTTGGCTTTTTTTTCTTCTTTTTCGTCACCTAGTGTTACTGCGCGTATTTTTCCCATAAGTGTATATAAATTACTCTACCTGTATACCCATACTTCGAGCGGTGCCTTTTACTACTTTTGAGGCTGCTGCTACGTCGTCCGTGTTTAAATCACCGAGTTTGTCTTTGGCTATCTGTTCGACTTGAGCTCGAGTGAGTTTACCTGCGGATTCTCTTCCTGCTTTGCCGCCACCTTTTTCGATTCCGAGTGCTTTTTTGATCATGGCCGCAACCGGTGGAAGTTTGGTGATAAAGGTAAATGTACGATCGTCAAAGACGGTGATAACTGCTGGGATGACTTGACCTTTGAGTTTGGCTGTCTTTTCGTTGTAGGCCTTCACAAACTCCATAATGTTGAGACCGTGTTGTCCTAGTGCTGGACCCACTGGAGGAGCGGCTGTGGCTTCACCTGCTTTGAGGTTGAGTTTAAGTAATGTTTTAACTTTTTTGGCTGCCATAGTGTTGGAGAATATTACGAAAGGAGGAGAATGCGAAGCATGCTATCTTTCGAAACATTCCTGTTTCTCCCTCACGTATCGCGAGGTAACACAACTATACCATACACCAGTCTAGAGAATCAAGAATATGTTTAGGGGACTCGGGTGGGACAAAACATTTTGAAACAAGCTGCTGCCACTTGTGGATTTTCTGCGTTACAGCCCGATGGGCATGTTTTGGTGCCTGCATTAAATGCGTTGCAGGTAGATATACACATGCTCTGTTGTGCACCTTGGAAATTGGCGCATTTACTGGAGCAATTGAAACGTGTACTCGTGAATGTGCTAGTAGCACCGGTAGCTCCTGTGATTTGTTTGGATGCATCTTCTGCTCCTGCGTTTATCCATTTTTTGCATCGAACTATACATAAACCTGCGATCTGATCCTGACTATCGGCACCACGTACATTTTCAGAGCAAAAATTTTTGCAACTCAGACTTCCATCCATGACCAGTGGGCAGTCTAGTGCGCATTTGCCTTTGTTTTTTATGCGATTTGCGATCTGTGGGTTGTTTGAATTGCAGTCATTCGTACATCTCTCTAGTCCACTATATGATGCCTGACTTACTGTTTGTTGTGTCTGTTGTGCGTTGATCACGACTACAGCGATCACAACAAATGCCACGATCAATGGAATAAGAAATGTCCAAGGAGAAACTCTATGAGAAGATTTTTTGGTAATCATATCTATATTATTTGTATACGCTTAGTATATGTATGTCAATGGTAGGATAAAAATCATTCGTTGCCTCTTGATTTAGGGTGAAAAATTCGGCATGATAATAACAAGTATTATCAGGAATTATTTATCGTTATGGCACAAAAAAGATCATCGGCTCGTAAATCTACTCGAAAGACACTCGCTTCTTCATCTTCTCGACGAAAAGGTTTTGATTTGCGTTCTGTTATTTTTTTGCTTGTGGTAGGTATTGGAATCGTTTTGTCCGTTATGGCTGCGATACGTCCAACCGAACTTCGTCAAAAAGCTGCGGGTTGCAGTCTGGATAATTGTAATCAGTGTCAAGTGAATGGTGCGTGGGATATAAGAAATGTCACAAATTGTCCTGCTGATCCAGACGGGGATGAGCAGTTGTGTGCGTGGGCAGGGCGTGTCGGACTGTGCGGAGGGAAGCAATATTGTTGTCCCGACGCTGGCCAAAAATGGACTACCACGATGACAGCGTGTGAAGGAAATACTTATGAAGGCCCATGTATAGCTCCGACAGCCACAGGTACGCGAGCGCCAACCGCCACCACAAGGCCTGCATCCACCAGTACTCCGATTCCTACATATACACCATATCCTACATATACTCCGTACCCTAGTGCTACGAATACTCCTCGTCCTACGTCGACTCCTCGTCCTACGTCGACTCCTCGTCCTACCGCGACGATACGTCCGACGATTACGCCCACACCGACCAAAACACCTTCTCTTATCGATGTATGTGGAAAATCATGCACTACGGATAATGATTGTCAGTTGAATTTAGGCTGTACCACAGTATTTGGCACACTCCATGCGTGTCGAAACAAGTTGTGTCCCGAAAAGCCGGGATGCCTATGTGAGGACAATAATTCTGGATCATTTATCTTCGCAACCCCTACGAGTGGTCCGGGGGTTTCTGGTGGCGGCAGATTGCTTGCGCTGACGGTGGGCGGATTTACTGATGGGAAGTCGCAGACAAATCTTACTCCAACCATTTCAGGTACGAGCGAGCCAAATGCCAAAATTTCGGTCACGATTTATCCAGATGGTATAGGTGCCGAAGTGTTTGCAGATAAAAATGGGAAATGGTCTTTCAGGCCCACCAAAAAGCTTACCCCCGGACCAAAGAGTGTTTTGGTTGTGGCGACCAAAGATGGCGCACAAGGGCAGGTAACGAAGCAGTTTACAGCAGTAGGCGGTGGTGGATTTGGATTCGGCACAGTCATTCTTATCATGGTTCTTGCCGCAGTAGGGTTCGGCGGATACGTCTTCTATAAATCAAATCAATAAATACTTGATCCTTTCGATAATGCGCGTATAATCTCGGGGTATGTCTATCGAAGATCTGCGAAATACAGCTCATACACGCGATCTGATTGTTTCTAGGCTAGATACCACTGTGCGTGAAGCGTATCAGCGTGCATCGCAAAAAGCATGGAAGGCAGCAGCAAAAGGCGAAGAGATAGTTTACTCTGTAGATGAGCTCAGTGCAGTTGAGCTAGTTGAACGAAAATTACTGGACAAATTACATCATAGAAGACATAACAGTCGTACCGTTACGTATGTGTGGAGATAAAAGTTAGCCAATAGGTGAATCTGCTACGACTCGCCGTGTTTTGACTGGTGTCCATATTCTCATGTGCCTGTCGTATCGTTTAAGTTCAGCGATTTGGGTGATTCCGTGTCTACGGACATATGCTTGCTGTGTTTCGCTTAGCTCATCAAATGGTACCAGACGTGCAACGCGTTCGAGTGCCATGCCAGAAAATTCATAGGCAAAGATCGGACCACCACCCATGCTGTAGTCTGTGTGTGGTTGTATTCGGAGTACTTCTGCATTAAATATAACCTCATCGGAGTAACCCTGTGCTTTGAGTGCGTCAAATGCAGCTTGGCTAGTTGGGAGATCAAATTTTTTGGGATCTTCTATGACAATGCGCAAAGGGCGAGGACCGCGGATATATCTTTTTTCGTGTTCGGCAAACGATGCTGCCATAAATCCTGATTAAAGTTTTGCGATTTGGAGGAAGTCCAATTCCACCGGAGTTTCTCGACCAAAGATAGAGACGAGTACTTTGACTTTGCCTTTTTCTTCATCGATAGAATCGATAGTTCCAAGGAAATCTGCAAATGGTCCATCGACGATCTTGACTGCTTCGGATACAGAGAAGGAAGCCTTGTACTTGGGAGCTTCCATAGCCATAAATTTACGAATTGCTTCTACTTCGCGCTCAGAGATAGGTGTTGGTTTGTTTCCTGCTCCCACGAATGCTGTGACGCCTTGTGTGGTGCGAACAGCGAGCCAGCTGTCGTCGGCAAGGATCATTTTTACCAAGATATACCCTGGGAATATCTTTTCTTTAATTTCTTCTTTTTTTCCATGAGAAACTTTGACGACATTACGAGTAGGGACGACGATGTCAAAAATTTTGTGGGTAAGCTTTTGTGTCTCTATGCGTTGTCTGAGGTTTGCTGCTACTTTGTTTTCGTGGCCTGAGTAGGTGTGGACCACATACCATCGTCCTGCACTGGAGTCTATAACTGGTTTATCGACGATTGGATCGACTGGAACTGCTGCTTCTGTTGCCTTTATTGGTTCATCTGTCATAGTTATTTTCTAAAAAGAAATGATGTTATGTTCAAAAATAGTATATCAAGTCCGCCTACAAACAGTCCAACGGCAAGTGAAATGATTATCACAGCGATGGTCAATTTGGTCGTTTCTGCTCGTGTAGGCCATGTAACCTTTTTTAGCTCAGAAGCTACTTCGCTAAAAAACTTGGTCGGCGCCGATTTTGGCAGATTTACGGTTGGCTTATCCATGATGTTTACCTAACAAAAGCCCCCTCCCCGGGGACGACAATCTTTATAATACCAAAATCACGGGGTGATTGTAAAGGATCTATAACCTCTACCCTTACAAAGGTGAGCCTAAGCTTGGCACAGGCCAACCGAGCTGCTCAAAAGCATACTGACAGTAGGTTTTGTTTCCTAGATGTGCCAAGAGCTTGTCTCCTTCTCCATAATTACATACTGCAGTATAGAGTTCACTCATGGAAGAAAGTTTGTGTTCGCGGCCTTCACATTTCCCCGGCGTGTATTCCCAGCGACCACCCGATATAAGCAGCACGCGGGCGGCGAGTTCTGCTGCATCTTCGACCATGCACCTACTCAACCCATCATCATTGCACTGTTTGATATCATCGCTGATGTATTCGCCTTTACAGTCGTTTGTCACATCAGCATATGTTTCTGTTTTTATTTGGAATGGACCAAATGCGCTGTATCCATTGTCTTCACATGCATAATTTGCGCCATTGTGATCTGGATCGTTTCCCATTTCCATGTCAAAAATCACTTTGAGTAGGGCTGCAAGATCTCCTTGGGAGATGGGGAAGTATGGGGCATATTTTGCGGCGGCTTTGTTTATGGCAGAAGGGAGTCCTGCGACGATTTGGTCCCACGTATCAGGTGTACAGGCGATTTTTGCTTCTGGATTGCAATATTCTTGGATTTTTTGATAGTCAGTTTTATTTCCGATGATTGCTTTGTCTTGGAGCTTGGAGGGAACTCCGGTACACGCCATGGTATTGAATCCATGCTTCATTCTGTTTGCGTTGAGGTCAAAGTCTTCCACTTTGCCCGCAGGGAAACCCACGATAGTAACCTCGTCATATAGCGTAGCGTGAGCTTCTACATCTTCTTGTTTGGAATCAGCGATAAATCCTGCGGGGAATCCACCATGTTTGTCTAAATCTCTAGAGTAGACTGGGCCGACTTGATTTCCAGCACAGGGTTTTATGGTCCAGTCACAGTTGCTTTCTTGGTATGGTTGCCGTTCTTTTTTTGTCAGAATTACTTGCTGATGGGCATTTTCTCTTTCGTATTCTTTCGATTCCACAACTTCACTTGAGCCGTCGGCTAATTGGACGACTTTTTGGACAATAGTAAAAATAGTGTCTCGCATAAATGCAGCGATCGCAGAATCTCCACCAAAATGAGACAATTGTACCTGATCATTTTCTGTTGGCTTGTCCTCAGTGCCTCGAAAGTGTTTTTTACAATCTTCACCAGCATTCATACCCGCCAAATGCAATTTGGGTCGATTAAAATCAAATACGCCCCCGACTGGTTCTATAGATTGCAGCCCAAGCAATGCATCAAGCGCATAGCCATGTTGCCAGAGGGGTCGGACGGGATCTATAGGATTCGAAATTTGATTGTCTTCAGAGATGTAGCATTCGTCAGACGTCACATTGTCTCCATGTTCTGCGCTCGCTTTGAGTATGGCTCCGTATAGGGCTTCACGTCGTACCTCATGATTTGCATCCCAGTCTTTTACTTTTCCGTTGGGTCGTAGCGTTCCGGGGAGATTGCGTTCGCCGAATTGTGCAGCCGTAAACGCGTATGGTTCATATCCAAAAATGGCAGTTTGCTTATCACTGTTAAATGAAGGCATGATAAGCCCTGCTATGTTAAAGCCAAAGGCCTCTCCATATTTTATAGCTGTCGACGCCCAGTCTTGCAGACGTGTCGTGGTAAACATCGTGTTTTCTGCTTTTACAGGCTGTGGGGCTATACCGCAAAAGAATACGAGTAACGTTGCTATATATATGAAGGTTCGTTTCATGTGTATATGTATCTTACCAAATTGACAAATGAAATTCACGAACTGTACAATTACAGGGTTGGTTCGCTCTTTTGTGCATCGCGCAAGTAGACACGCATGAAAACAAAACAAAAAATTCGAAAAGCAGTTATCCCCGCAGCCGGCTTCGGCACACGGTTTTTACCACAGACCAAGGCCATGCCAAAAGAAATGCTTCCGATTGTAGATAAGCCTGTCATTCAGTACGTGGTAGAAGAGTTGGTAGCGAGTGGGATCACCGATATCGTTATCGTTACAGGTTGGCATAAACGATCAATCGAGGATCATTTCGATTATCCCAATGAGCTCATCCAAACACTCAAAGAGCAGGGAAAGCATGAGCTTATGTTGGAAGTGAAACGTACAGCAGAGCTTGCAAATTTCATCTATATTCGTCAAAAAGGTCCATATGGAAACGGAACCCCAGTGCTATGTGCGAAAAATGTGATAGGAGATGAGCCATTTGTTGCCATATGGGGAGATGAGTTTATTTACTCTAATCCACCACGTGCCAAGCAGTGTATCGACGTATTTAATAAATATGGAGACCCAGTCATCTCAGCCATTCAGGTGGCAAAAGATGATGTATCACGATATGGCATAGTCGAAGCGACCAAAGTCGAGGATTCAGTGTACCAAATCAAAAATCTTATAGAAAAACCCAAGAAAGAAGAAGCGCCAAGTAATCTTGCAGCTCATGGGTGCTATGTACTTACCCCTGATATTTTTCCAATATTAGAAAAACTTGGTCCGGGGAAAAGCGGTGAAGTGTGGCTTACTGATGCGATCCGTGAACTTATGAAAGCGCGTCCAGTGTATGCCTGTGAAATAAAAGACGGTAGATACTACGATACGGGCAATAAGCTAGAATATCTCAAGACCGTTGTGGAGTTTGCTTTGTTACACAAAGACTTAAATGGTGAATTTCGAGATTACCTCAAGAGCCTTAAGTTGTAACTGTGATATAGGCTGTATATATTCTCAGCATGAGTCTGTTCATGTGAAGGTGTGAATAATACCCGTGCGTTACTTACTTAAAACTATTCTGCTGGCGCTTCTCCGTAGATGATTACACGAGTACCTTGGTTTTCCGGAGTTGCTGGGGTTGACCAAGCGGCTTCATTTGTGACAGTGGGAGTCGCCCAATCATAGAGCAATTTCGCTTCATTCGACCTCATATTTATACAACCATGGCTCATAGGATATCCAAAATTGTCGTGCCAGTATGTGCCATGAAAGCTAAAGCCGCGCATTTTTGCAATTTGATCATTATAAAAAAACATAACCCATGGGACATTTGGTAGGTAATAGTAGGTTCCCAGTGCTGGATCGCCGCCTTTCATGAGCTGGCTTTTTACTTTGGTCCATATGCGAAATTCACCCGTTGGTGTGCGGCCCCATTTACCACTGGAGATAATAAACTCATACACTTTTGTGTTTCCTTCAAACGCGTACACTTTTTGATGCGTGAGATCCACCTCTATGCGTTTTTCTTCTGAGGTTCCCGTGGTTATCCCGAGCACTCCGCGTTTTTGCTGGAGGCTAGCCAATGATGGTGGCACGGCAGTTAGTTGGTGAAAAATTGCCTCCGATTGATCAGTAGGTGGGGGGAGTGATTTGCCATCTATAAGCATTTTCAGGCTTATAGGATCAGCAAGTGACTGTGAGTTGCGTGTAAGCTCTCGAAGTGGAAATGCGATAAACGCCATAGCGATGCCAAAAAGAGCGATAAGCCCCAAAAGTGTTGGGATATATGTAGGTTTATGGGCCGATGCCATTATACATACTATGCACAGTTTTTATTTATTTGTCAAAAAATTTCTTGTATGGAAAGTATGTTGTTTTAGTTGTTATTCCTTTATACTGATATGTGTTACCTGTGAGTAAGTAGGGTATTTATCTATGAGACGATCTATAGCACGTATTCGGGGGTTAGGATATATATTATGGCAATCGAGACATATGGCGTACCATGTGATGCTAGGGTTGCTTTGGGCGTGGTTTCTTCGTGAACGTTGGGGGGAGTTTAATCCGAAATGGATATGGACTGCGGTTGTGGGATCGGTGTTACCAGATATCGAGCATATACGATATTTTATGGGGTATGGCAGAAATGATAGTTATACCAAGCAAGTCATGGCATATATACACCATCACGAATGGCGTAATTTATTTCACTTCGTCGCAACCGGCCATAAATATAATACAAGCTTGTCATACCACAACATATATGTGGTAGGCATACTCATAGTTTGTGCGGCTGCATCATCATTTATAGACTGGCAAGTGGGAGTCGTATTGCTTGGAGCTATGGCGAGTCATTATCTGTTTGATATCGCAGATGATATCGTACAGCTCGGTCACATGAATCCAAATTGGAGACGTTGGGGAAGTGGCCGTACAAAATAATACCCCAAAAGATTACTGGATAAATTGATGGGCGATGATAAGCGCTGCGATAATCCAAAGCGCTATTTCCATGTAGACAATCCAATGCTTCATATACCAATGTACCCATTCGTGTGTATTGCTGGGGACATACGGAAGAATCTTTATAAAGCTGTACTTTTTTTTGTTCCATGGACCAAGCCATGCGATACCACCATATATAGAGAATGTATCGAGTACAAAGTGTAAAAATACGTTTATGCTGACGAGTGCTAGGTAGTTATAAAAATTAGGAATATGTATGAACAGCCCCAGTAGCGCAGTAAAGGTCAGCACAAAAAGCCAATTTGCTGGATAGTGCGTCATATTTTTTAGCGTATTGTGATGATCGTAGATGCGCCTCAGCGAGATGAGACCATCTATGTCTGGGATGTTTGCGAACGTGATTCCGAGTAAATATGGTGCTAGCCCATATGCTGGCAATACTCCTTGTTCGAGAAGGAATCGAGTAACGATGACGCCGACTGCCACATGAGAAATTGTAGTCATATACGAGAGAAAATTACTCCTTGGGTGTTGTTTGTCGTTTTTCAATTTTATGTATCGTATAGAGCACTCGTTTGTGCAAATCTATATTTTTGATACGAGCAAATCGTAGTACCGCGACAATAATATCTCCGAGTTCTTGTTCATACGTTTCATCTCGCTGGGCAGCTAGATTGGTAGGTTTGCGACCGTGCTTGGCTAGATATGCTCTGGCCATTTCTCCAATTTCTTCTACAAGGGAAAGGATGAGGAATGATCCAAACTCTTCTTGGTTTTTAACGTCTTTGTCGACTTTCTCCAGAAGGGTGATGTATTTGCCAAAGGGGGATTTGATAGGTGGTTTATTCATAGGTATGATTATACCTCTTTGTGAAATTTTTGGTTTCGTCTGGTTTTTAAAAAGTGTGGACACGCGACAACTTGCGGGGAGAGATTTCCGCTCGGAATATGAATTTCTATTTTTTCAGGAAGAAATTGTATGACATATTCTGACTCATCAAGAAGTTTTACGGTGCTGCCCTGTGTTTCACAAGTGAGGTCAATCTTTGTCGTTCTGACAGACACAAATGGAAGTGTTGGCTCAAAAGAAAGATGAGCGTCTATCATTCTTCGGGCGATTATACAGGCTCTACATTCGGGAAATAGATTTGGCCGAGAGATGAGGGTTTCAACTTTGTCTGCCATGTGGCCAGATTATACTACCTAGGTCCAATTATCTGAACGGTATTTCCATCAAGATCCAAAAATGTTGCAAAGTATTTTTCCATGGTGGGCGCTTTGAATGGTTTAGCAACGACGGTGATATTTTTTGCGGTTAAATACTCATACGCTTTTTTCACAGAATCGACCGTTATGTTAAACATAATTCTGTCTGGGTTAGTATTTTTTCCATGTACTTTGCTGTGTTGTCCCACCCAAAGCCATGGTCCACCTTGGGGAAATTCAAAGAGAATCCCTGTGTCATCTGGATGATTGAGCGCCTCGTTTATTTTGAGCCCAAACATGTCCTGATACCAGTCGGCTAGTGCTTTGTAATTTTCTGACCAGAGAAGGATAGTAGATATTTTTTGAAACATAGTAGGATAATACTGTTCTATTGTTTAATATTCAAGATGTTTTTTATCACATCGAGAATGTATATATAGTTTTCTGGTTGATCAAAATGCCCTTTGCCATTGTAAGTAAGTAAATGCGCACCTAAATCTCGTGTCATTTCTTGTGCTTGCCGGTACGGTATGGAGTCATCATCCATGGAGTGGAGTATGACGCGTGTAGGGGTGGTTTCTTTTATTTTTTCTATATCGATGAGGTGATCAAAAAAATCAGGATATGCTTCGTTTTTGCGTTTTGCGTTCTCAAGTTTATTGGCAAATGTAGCAACTAGTATAAGCGCCTTTAGTTTGGTGGGATATTTTTCGAGTGTAAGAAGTGCCGCTCGAGTTCCAAGACTATGACCGACAAGTATGGGCGGTTCTTTCGCCTTTTCTATCTCAGCGTGGAGTATCTCTATCCACTCTGCACTGAGTGGATGTTCGCCCCCCGGAAGACTGGGGAGTGCATATGCGATTTTGAGCCTTCGCAGTTCCGCAGTAATTTGTGGATACCAATCGGTAGTTGAGTTGGCGGTATAGCCGTGAGCAAAAATAATTTTCATACAATTCGTTATACAGCATTCATGACGCCGCGGCAATTGGTTGCGCCACAATGGCACGGTTCTGGTTTGGAGTCTTTATCAAATGCGTAGTCAATAAATAGTTCTTCATCTTTTTTTATGTCACGCTTGGCCACATAGTAAATATGTTTATTTTCTATGATGCCATCTACGTTCGGGTCGCATGAGTGATTTACAAATCGAGAGTCATTTCCGCCGTGAGCACCATCTATGCTTTCTGTATCGTTTAGTTGATAAATATATGTGACACCCGTTTTATCGTTTTCTATTTCACGTCTGTCTTCTTCTTCTCGAGAGATAAGTTCACCTGTGTACTCGAATATACGAGTGCCTGCCGCTATGTCCGTGGTCGCAAAAACACCGAGGCCATGGATATGAGAGTCTTTGACTATAGTTGTTTTCATAAAGTGTTGGGCTAGTTTGAACGATCTATCCGAAGCGTGTTGGTGGATGGTGCGCAGTATCCCACTGGAGTGATTTCTTTTTCGTATGCACGCCCTAAAAGAAAAGCAACGATAGGAAACACGATGAACATCGAAAGCGCAAGCGCTTTGGAAAATGGGGTAACAGTGGTTAGTGACATGGGGAGTTTAATTTTTTTTGCCATACGAATAGTATACCAAATAGTTAGGTAACGGTTGCGATGACTCGAACGGGAGTAGCGTCGGTATGAAATTTAGCAGGAATAGCCAGTATGTCAAAATTTTTTATCTCGAGTAGTGCCTCTAGATTTGTGAGATTTTCTATAATCAATATACCGTGACTCAATAATTGCTTATGTGTAAGATACGGTGGTTGATCTGGGCCCACGATATCCATCCCTACGATTTTTGTCTTTAGCTCTACCATACGCTTTGCAAAAGATTCATCGATTTGTGGATAATCTTCAAAATATTGTGGTGTATGGTATTTGGCACCAAATCCGGTGTACACAAGAACGATCGAATTGGGCAGTATATCTACATCGACAAGAATGGTGTCATCTATGTGCTGTATGCCTCGTGCATCGATAAGCACGCCCTTGCCAAAAAATGTATCAAGCGAAATTTCATCCATATACGCTCCATTTTTTATCATGTGCAGTGGTGCATCCATGTGCGTACCGACATGCATAAGGGTGTGAAGCTGGTGATCTGTATATCCATCTTTTTCGATACTCGTGGACTGCGCTAAGCTGGATTTTGGGTCTCCGGGGTATGCGGGCATGTTGAGAACGAAGCTATGTGTGAGATCTATATATTTCATGTGTTGTGAGAAATTTTATATGATCATTCATTGAATTACTAGGGTTGTAATTTGTGGGAAAAAACCAAAAGTGGTTCAGCTGTGATTTTTTCATATGTGGCAATAAAAGTTAGCGTGTTATCTTGTAGCAATTGTTGGCGGATAGCATTGCTGCAGCGGTTGGTTTCTTGTACCAAAAATATTCCTTGCATATCGGTCATTGTACAGTCATCTGGGAGCGTGTCACTGTTATTTATTGTAAGGTGAGGGAGAAAGTATTGTGAGATGTCTCGAATAGAAAGAAAGTTATTTTTTGGAGTTTGTGCATCAAGTAAATAGAGAGTGGTATGTTGGGAAATTTTCTGTGAAATAAACCATTGGATAAATTTGTATTGCTGACTGATAGGCCGAGACAACTGTAGCGCTTTATAATTTTGGATTCCGCTAATGGTTATGCCAAATGCTGCCAGTATAATGAGCGCTAGCGGTATATGCGCGCGACGCGCATTAAACAGATGTACCCAGAGCGTTATAAGCACAGGGATCAGCACTATACTTCTATGCATACGGAATTCTATGTGATAGTAGGTGTATCCTTTGGCATAGACTGAAATACAAAAAACTCCGATACACCACAACGTCACAAGCTGAGGAATACGACCAAATAATCCGAGAGAGGGAGCGATTAAGAGAATGATAAATATAGGAGTCATTGTCCATGAGGCAAAGGATCTAGGGTATACGTGGAGCGCGAGGTGTTTTATGGCAAGCCATATTTCTTCCAGAGCGGTGTGCGCGCCGCCGGGGTATTGATGTCCCAATTTTATATCTGATCGAAACATAAACGAACATACCACCATTATCGCGGTAAGTATAACTATAGCTAGTCCAAGCATTTTGAAACGGTGCGTATTTTTTTCTGCTGTTTGCCAGAGAATAGCCCCATATGACAATGGGATGAGAACTATGCTGGGTGTATAGGAAAACGCGCACGCGTAGAGCACGAGAGTGAGCGGTATAAGATAGGTAGATGATTTTGTGCGTAGATACATGAGCCAAATACCACATCCAATGAGCGCAAAACTCAATGGAAAAATGCTTTGTTCAAAAATAAAGAGGAAATGATTTACATAATAAAAGTGAAGGAGTGAACCAACAATCAGCAATATGAGCGCGTCGCCCTTTCTGAAATCTTCTACATATGTTTGGACACCTCGGCAAAAAAGAATAAGTCCGAGGATGAAGTATATAGCTCCCCCTATGTTGAGTGCGGGTAGGGAGTTCCCAAATAGTAGACTTGGAAGAGCTGGAACTATAAATTGTCGAGTTGGATATCCAAAGAGGCAAGATTGTCGATATCCCCAGTCTGAACTGTTTTGAAGCTGCCCAAGCGCGCATGTGATTTCTTGTGTATTTTCTCCATTTATACTGTAAATACTTTGAATATTCGTCACGAGCAAATATAGGAAAAGCCCGATTGCAAGTAGTGCAAATGGGGATCTATGACGCACAGATGTCCTGATAAGCGCTATGGCTTGTTGTACGGTAAATATGGCGATGTACAGCCACAACATAATCCACAATATAACACCAAATCTACCAAGGGTCGGTACAAATGTTGTAATAAGTTCCACGCATGGTATGAGCAGGAGTAGCACAAATCCTATCTGCTCAAATGTAGATAATTTTTGTCTATAATTACGCACACGATGCAGCCATGCTGTAAATGTTTCGGTGAGGTAAGCCATAGTGTGAAACAAGCAGTGAAGGCGTGTTAGATTAGATCATCTGAAAGTCTATGCGTTATAACTAAAATGATAAGTCCAAATGCCAATGAGGCTATGTAACTCAGGAGCTCGTGATCTGGGAATATATACAAGTCCATAAGTCCCCATGCGCCTCGCCAGACCAATATGACTGCACTTGATATAAAAAGTATGTAACCAGTACTCCGTTTTTTTATTTTCATATATAGAAAGTATATCGCAATGATAAATGAATTGTCACTTATGATGTGGGTTTATGTATCACGGTGTCAGGTCATATCGTGACAGGTGCAGGAGTAGTGATTGAAAACGGGTGTATGACGATGGGCTAACACACAGGGCGATACACGGCTTACATTGTATTCGTTGAGTATATATCACTGTGAGCTTGCAGCAGCTACATCCTCGTTGAAAGTGCCCAGCAGTAGCCTCCATCCAAACAAAAAATCCGACAATGCCGACCAGCATTATGGTAACAACTGATTTGCCCGCCTTTATTATTGTCATGTTTTATATGGTGCAAAACGACGTATCAAAATATATTATATTTGTTCTTTTGAGATAAATCTAAATCCATCGGTTAGGGTATGTTGAACGAGTACGCCAATTCCTATGCCCAGAAGAGTCATGTTCTGCACAAGATAGCCAACAATTAAAAGTAATACCCCATACAGGCTGTGATGAAGTCGCCATCCAAGGATTATTAACGAGGCTTTTTTGATTACATGCGTGCAAAAATAATCCCAGATAAATGCTAAAGCGAAACCAGCAAGAGAAGATAGCAAGAGTGTCATAAAATTGCAGGGCCAGGTGGAGTCGGACCACCATCAAAGGTTTTGTCCCTAAAATATATTGTGCAGGCTCGAAGGGAGTCGAACCCCTAATAGAGGTTTTGGAGACCTCTGTTATACCGTTTAACTACGAGCCTAATATGTCCATTTTAGCAAGTTTGCGTATGTTACGAAAGGTCTGGTAGTTGTGTAAATTATATTGTCAGAATAAGCCGTGTTGTTGTATAGTACCCGACATGGCAAATTCTAGGGAAGTAACCAGCGCGATATCTACAGATATGTTGAGTTATAGTTATCTGTCAGCAGGAAAAATTTCTTCACTTATACCTAAAGAATTTACAGTGCGTCATGCCGAGGTAGTTGGGTGGCGACCCATGGTACGATTGCAGAGAATCGTAACTCAGCTGCGTGATGTGGGGATTGATGTTTCTGATTTTCATTTACGTACGGGACCAGAAGCGCGAAGTGGATTGTTTGATACATTAAAAATATTGGCGTTACAACAATTGATTCATTCGGCAGATGCTGTAGTGAAAAAATTCCCTCAAACTCCTTTGCTTCTGCATGCACCAGAAGCGGCATCGCCTCGCGTTTTTCGATCAATATTAAGATATAGACCGTCTTTTTTGTGGGTAGAAAATCATAAGAAAGGACTTGCTGGAATTTTGGAAGCCAAGCGATTGGTACATCTCTATCGCGCAAATGGTATCCGATCTGCAATCATGTTTGATGGTGCACATGAGATAGGTCCAGAAACCCTTGCTACCTCTCGAAACTTTCGTACGCATTGGGATGGTATGCTTGCGGCAAAAATGGATTCTGATGTGTGGGGAGAGCATGTACCTGTGGGCACAGACCCAACTGACGCGTTTCCATTGTCACATGTAAGTGATGCAATGTGGAATGATTATGCGCGTTGCTCATCTCCGAATTTAAAGCTTCGAGTCGTGGAGAATCAGCAACACACTCGTCTTTTATATATTTCGAAACGTGCGTTACCGAGTGTAGTAAAGCGAAATGGAGAAATTTATTCTTTACTTCAGAGGGCGGGAGTCGTGAAGTTTGAGTAAATTTATTGAAGTTCCACCGATGAGATTATCTTGTTGTAGGTTGCACCGAATCCACCAATCAGTACGTCCATGCCACTATTGGGATGGGTAAAGATAAGTTTGTCCATGGGGGTGCCGTCGCTAGCTGCAGCGTCATGGTATATTTTCGCTGACACCGTCGTGTCTTTTGCGGTATAAAGTGTTACTGACGTAATTTTACTTGATGGTAGCGGTACGCGAGGAATATCTTTTTGACAGATTATAAGCACATTATTGCTTTCATTTTGCGGATCACTTAGGAGCGTGCCACTGTTTGTGCTATCCAATACTGCAAATGTGTTTGGATATTCCAGTGTCAGTCCACACGTGATATCCGTATACGTGCGCTGCGGAATCACTAAAGGTGTGGGTTGTGCCGAAGGAGAGGGTGCTGGTGCGACGGTTAATGTGGTAGACCTTGGAAGATTTCGCCCTACGAGCGTCCCGACTAAAAACGCGGCGATAACTGCGAGGCTAGAAACAAAGAGCAGGGTATTACGATGCATACACAATTATACGTTAATCTAATTTACTTGATTCCTTGTGTTCTGTGTGCTTTTTGCAGTGTGGACAATATTTTTTCAGCACGACTTTTTCCGGTGTGTTTATTTTGTTCCGGTTGGAAATATAATTTTGACTTTTGCACACCGTGCATACGAGCGCAAACAATATTCGTTGATCTTTCTTTGCCATAGTTTTGTAATTATAGCGTAAAGTGCGCTACTACTCAAGAAGTCTGTTCTCGGAGATGGTGCGAGCAATAGTACTAGCCATAAACGCTCTGCCTTCGTCTGAGTAGTGTATATGATCACCACCATTGATAAATCCAATTTTTCCATTCCCACTTGAATCTAGGCTCGGGTGATATGCATTGGCCAGCGGAAGGCGCTCACCTCGTGCAAAAGATACTGTGCTTTCAAGATATTGCTTTATTGTATCTACTTTTTGTCGCTTACCTTCTGGGCTCATGTTTATAAATGGTGCACCATCGCCGAATACGTCCCAGTTGGGGGCTATGGTGGCCGCGATAACAATTTTTGTGGCGGGAAGTTGTGTTTGAATAGTGTTTACCATCGCGGCAAGTTGTGTCCAGTGTTTAGATATAGCCCCTTCGTCATACGAGTATGGATTATACCCAAATGATTCGATGACGATAATATCAGGATTTTGGGAAATAACAGATGGTCTATTTGTCCCTAGATAGCTATAGCCGTGGGTGAGGCGTTCTAGTCCATAATCTATATTAGTCGCTCCCACTCCGTGATTTATGATGGTAAACGCGGCATTGGGATATATGGCGCGAAGCTTGGAATCTAGACCTCCGCCATCTGGGCCGAGCGTATCCACCATGGAGTCTCCGACGATAGAAATAGTAAATTCTTTTTTTCTTGCTGTTTTAGTCTTTATGGTTGTGACTGTTGGAGTAGGTGTCGGCGATGGAGTTACCGTAAACACGCCAGATTCTCGCAAGGCAATATCATAGAGCGACGCAAAAGAAGTCGTGGGAGCTACTTCTTGTTTTTGTGTAATGACAGGGTACACGATTTGATCGTCGGGAAGCGGGGAGATTATAGACTCCGCTGCATACACAACTAATCCGAGAATTTGAAACAAAGACATGAATGTATCATACAAATTCTTGAGGTGATTTGCTATACTACGCCCAATGTCAGAAGCGCGAAAAGGAGTAAATGCAAAAGGTATTCTGGATCGTATGAAGCCAGTGGCGGGAGATGGTGGAATGGCGCTTGCTAACGCGTTTATTCATGCATATGGCGCTATAGGTCGTGGGGTGAGGGGGTGGGATGCAATCGCATATCTAACCGATCAGACACAAAGCGGAAAAATTTTCATAGAAGAAGGTAGTTGGGTTTATCGTGATAACGAGAATCGTAGAAGGGTACTAGGAGGGGCTGGTGACAAGGTTCTATCTGGGATAGTGCAACTATCTATGCTCTTGCACAATAAACCATTTCGTAAAATCGGACGAACTGAGCTAGATCACGATGAACTTGCACAAAAGCTTAAAGCATCAGCGCGAAAAGTTCTTGTTGAATTGTCAAAACGTTAAAGTTAGTTAGTGTAATTGTGGCTGAATATTAGATTATTCTCGTTTTAGTAAATGTGACTCCACACGATTGGCAGAAAAAAAGTTTTTGCAAAATTCTTCTGTGGCTTTAGGGTCAAACCATGCACAGGAAAAAATGTTTAAGTACACACTCTTTTTGTACTCAGAGAAATGTGCTGTCACTGAGCTTGTTTCTATAAGCTGCACGAGTGAGTATCCACTTGTGATCGGGTTATCATGACCAAAATGTGGTATGAGTGGCTCACCGTATCGTTTCATATGGATGACATTGTCGCAGAGTTCGATCACAAACCGTTTAATCTCTTCTCCACTGGAAATTTTTGCTAGATCACAATCATAGAGATTGAGTGTGAGTTCTTGGCCAAACATATCTGCCTCTTTGGGGTCGGTGCTGTTTAACATAATTGTCATTGCGAGCGAAGCGTGGCAATCCCGTAGAATTTACCGCTACGTTGGCACAATGCCATAAAAAATAAAAATAAGTATTTATCTAGATAACGGTATTTCTGCACACTTGTCAATACATGGGTTTGCATTATACTCACAATTATGTCGTACATATTCTATGCGTGGCTTACAAGTTTTATGTATGGTTTAGGTTCTGTGGTCGGAAAAATTTCGACCAAACATCAGATTACCAATCCATGGCAGTATAATTTTGTTTGGTCAGTTCTTACTGTTGTTTCTATTGTCCCGTTTGCTCTCGTGGGGGGCGTGAGGTTGCCCCAAGATTGGACAAGCATTCTATGGTTGGGTCTTGCAAATGCTATATCTGGACTGCTTTTCATACTCGCATTTTTTGCAGTGGACTTGAGTGTCTTGAGTCCTCTGGCTATGCTTCGTACACCGTTGTTAGCGCTCAGTGGCGTGCTCATATTTGGTGAACCCTTAACTATTGTCCAGTGGGCGTTGATAGGGTTTGTATTTGTCGCGGGTATCCTCGTAAACCTCGACGAAAAATTTAGCATTAAGAGTGTTTTGAACAAAAACATACTCCTTGCGTTTGCGTGGATACTTTCTTCTGTTTGGTTTAATTCTATGATCAAATACGCCTCCATTACCAATGGGTTTTGGGAAGTGTCACTGTGGCCAGCGGTAATTGCGGTATTGCTATATATTCCTACAGTGCCTTTGTTTTATGCACAGATGCGAAAGACAAAACCAGCCCAACACGTTGGAATAGCGATTACCACAGTGTTATACACCGCTGGATTGTTATTCTCTATCAAAGCATTTGGGGAAAACGTGGGTATTTCGATAGCTATTATTTCATTGCCTTTGGCTATGCTTATGACCATGGCATTGGCGAAACTTGCACCGCATATGTTAGAAAAACATACGGGAAAAGTGTACGCTATACGACTGATTGCTGCCGCTGTTATGTTTGCATCAGCACTTGGACTGTCCACATAATATAATCATCATATGAATTGGATACTTGCTGGGTTTCTCGTTTTTGCCTCATCTGTTGCCATGTATCTACTCGTGAGGATGAGCAACGCGTTGAAAGTGCCCCTCATATACCAAAACCTCAGCATGTTCATCGTGCCACTTCCTTTGTATTTGTTATTTGCGCACATAGGTGGCACATCCTTGCAGGTTTCACCGTATGCCTTTGGCATCATAGTGCTTATATCTATATTTTGTAGTTATATCGGAAATATATTATCGCTAAAAAGTATCGAATATGCGCCAAATCCCGGATACAGTCTCATTATCCAAAAAAGTTATGTCGTGTTTACGACGCTTGTAGCAGTACTATTTTTAGGCGGTGAGATTACGATTCGGTCGGGGTTTTCTATACTACTTATCATAGGTGCCTCAGCCATGGTGATGATAGGGAAGCCCAAATCTGATCAGTCTCATGTCAGACGGAGATGGTTACCGTATGCTTTGGGAGCATTTATCTGTTTTGGGATGCTTGCTATTATGTCAAAGTATTTGTTGGACTTGGGCGTGCCGGTGTATACCCGTCTTATATATTTGGCAGCTATCGTGAGTGCATTGATTTTTATAGAAATGATGTTTGGAAAGAAACAAATATATAAATTGACGAGTAAAACAGTGAGTATTTTGCTCCTTATCGGTGTACTATCCGCTTCGTTTAATTATTTTATACAGGTAGGATATACTGTGGCTCCGAATATAGGATATATCAACGCATTTAATGCATCTTCTATCGCAGGTATATCTTTATTTTCTGCTGTGTTGTTTAGAGACGAGCTTAACGCGCGAAAGTTTGTAGGAATTCTGGGCGTTATATTGGGTTTAGTACTTCTTGTGTTGTAGGGATATGACAGATATTTTTTACCCAGTAGCACATAGAACGGATGAAGAAATCGCAGCACTCAAGACGCGATATGAATCATTCGATGAAACAGTTATTCCGCAGGTGTTTCGTGCGCATGGATTTTCAGCTGTGTCATGGGTCAAACCTACGTCTTGGGGAACAAGCCATGTAGTGTACAGCGTGACAGTGAAAGAACGTTTAGAGCCGCTTATATTGCGTGCCAATATTGGATATGGGAAACCAGAAGAGTATATGCTTGTCGAAAAACTGCTCACAGATAGAGTACGCACACTAGGTATTCCGGTAAATAAAATTCTGTCGGTGGATATATCTCGAAAAAATTTTACCTTTGATTACCAAATCCAAGAAAAGCTGGTGGGGATTGATGTCGAAGATCATTTTGACGGATCACAAGATTCGTATGACGCATTATCTTTTCAGATAGGGGTGTACGTGGCTACATGGGGGGAGTTGGTATTTGATGGGTTTGGTAGATTTGATACCACGCTCTCTGGCACAAAGCCATCAATGTATGATTACATGATCGTGCAGCTAGACACAGATATCCAGTTTTTAGTGACTGCTGGGATTATATCGATGAAACAAATGATAGCGTTACGGAAATTATTTGAAACATACAAGGACGTGATGCGTATACAACAATCTACACTTGTGCACTATGATTTGGCAGATCACAATATCATGTTTGATGGAGTGCACACGATAACTGGAGTGTTTGATTGGGAGGCCGCGGTTGCTGGTGACCCCATGCTGGATTTAGCGAGTGCACCAACATGGAAAACGCATTTTCCCAGAGAACAATCTCTCTTTGATGGATACAAGTCTGTGAGACCATTGCCGGAGTTTTTTCAGGAAAAAATACACATCTATCGGTTACGCACCATGATCTGGAAGATGGTGTATGCGATTCGATCCGGTATCCTCAATCAGGATCGAAAGAAAAAGTTTGATGCAGCACTTTTGCCGTTTTCCCTATAAGCGTGGTGTTTCCTTATTTTCATAAGAGGAGATTGTCTTGGTATAATGCGCTTTATGCCAAAAAAGGAGCTCGGAATATCGTATATAGCAAGAGCGCATGGTCAAGAGGCTGCTCGTCTGACGCAGGCTATAAGCCATGCGTTTGCCAGCGAAGGAAAAGGAAGGTTTGCTGATCGTGTCGTGATTTCATTAGCAGACTCTGTTGAGCGTGGTGATCTTCGTATGTCCAATCGTGGATTTGTATATTGTGACCTTCTGTCTGGAAGGGATATAGTTTTTGGTGAAGCTGGTGATGAAGTGTTGCCAACACTTGCCAAGATCGCCATAGATACACATCGCAGCAAACGAGGCACATTATTTTCGAAAATTATGCGTCGATTAATTCCAAGGTTTGTTATTCAAGAAAATATTCGGGGAGTTTCGGGCGCTGTATATCGTGAGCTTGCTCTGAGAGAGTTACCGTACTACAAAGTGATACGCAAAAAATTAAACAAATGAGCCTGGGGCGGGAATCGGACCCGCGACCACGTTCTTACCAAGAACGTGCTCTACCACTGAGCCACCCAGGCGATGTTGGTAATTGTATCATAGGATTGAATTAGTGCGCATGATTTGTTTCGTGTCTGCGACTACATATTCACTATGAAAAACATTTTGGTAACTGGAGCATTTGGATTAGTCGGTTCTAATTTGGTTCCTGCGCTATGTCGCAAATTTGGTGCAGAAAATATTTTTTCCCTTGGTAATAAAACTATACCAGATGATTTTAAAGGAAATCTCGTAAAAGGTGATGTGCGTGATAAAGAAGCACTCAAAAAAATTATTGAAGACAATAAGATCACTGAAGTTTATCATCTTGCGGGTCTGTTGTCGGCAGGGAGCGAGAAAAATCCAGATTTAGCATGGGACGTACATCTCGGAGGCCTTAGGAATGTTTTGGAATTAGCACGAGAGTACAAGTTAAAGGTATTTTGGCCAAGTTCTATCGGAGCATTTGGTCCGACGACTCCAAAGCAGATGACGCCACAACACACCATTCTTGAGCCAACGTCGATGTATGGGGTGACCAAAGTGACAGGAGAGTTATTATGTCAGTGGTATTTTTTGCGATATGGTGTGGATGTACGTTCATTACGTTACCCTGGTCTTATAGGGTATCAAGTGCCCCCAGGCGATGGTACTACAGAGTATTCGGTACATATATTTTATGGCCTTCTTAAAGATAAAAGATATAGTTGCTTCCTCAAAGAGGATGCACGACTTCCAATGATGTACATAGATGATGCGATTAAAGGAACGATTGACTTGATGGAGGCACCGAGTGAAAAAATCTCTGTTCGTACGAGTTATAACTTCGGCGCAGTGAATTTTACACCGAAAGAATTAGTGGACGAAATTACCAAATTGTATCCTGATTTTGTGTGCAGGTATGATCCAGAGCCAATACGACAGCGAATAGCAGAGAGTTGGCCACAATCGCCTGATGATAGTGTGGCCAGAGCGGATTGGGGATGGAAACATGAGTACGATATGGAAAAAATGACAAAAGTGATGATTGATGGTCTTAAGAATAAGCTTAATAAATAACGTTTCTAAGAAAGGAATCTATGCATCCATTACAACACTATTTTGATACTATCGAGGACATGAAAGCGAAAGGTTTGTATACACCCGTTCGCGTTTTGGAATCACCCCAAGGTTCATGGATTACGATAGATGGGAAACGACTTCTCAATTTTTGTTCCAATAATTAT
>CAZXHY010000015.1:0-27605 GCA_964639945.1 uncultured Gammaproteobacteria bacterium | reverse complement strand
CTATAAGGAAAGATAACTAGTTATTTAGTAAATGTTGAAACTTGAGATTTAATAGATTCGGTTCGAATAATAGTTATAAAATAATTCCATTTAGTTAGTCACATATTTAAATCTTAATTTTGTTGATGTAATTTATCTCCACCGAACCCTTTTCATCCCCGAGAATATACGTTCAGTTCTTGAATCGATTATTTTCTACTCTTTTTATATGTTTCACGGACTTTTCATGATATAAAATTGGTACTTTGGATTGTTGCATCTTCATAAACTGTTTCATTTCACGGGGTAAGAGTGGGAGAGACCCCTTGACATAGCGTGAAAAATGGGGAATTATGGTATGTAGTGGGAAAATATGGTAGATTAAGAGAATGAAGTTATTCCTTGGGGAGTATGACCATAGTTTAGACGATCGGGCCAGAGTGACGCTCCCGCGTAAGATTCGGCAAGAGATAGAGGATAGGGAAATAGTATTAGCCAGAGGATATGAGGGATGTATTTTCGGATTTGACAGAAGTAGTTGGGAGCGCGAATCGGCAAAGCACCTTGACACACCAGTGACAGACGAAAAAGGACGAGAGGTCCGTCGTTACCTCTTTGCTGCAGCAGAAAAAGTCGAAATAGACAAACTAGGTCGTATTCTTTTGCCTGCGCTACTCAAGGAATATGCAGCTATAGGAAGAGAAGTAAAAATAGTCGGTACTGGTGATCATTTTGAAATTTGGGATGTGACACGGTGGAATAAGTACGCAGAAAGACTGGGGAATATATGAGTTCCACTCATATATCAGTACTCAAATCGGAAGCCGTGGATGCACTACAGGTAAAAGCTGGAGGAAGCTACATAGACGCGACATTGGGAGGGGCAGGACACACGATAGAGATAGCAAAACTCGGAGGAAGAGTACTAGGCATAGATACAGATACACAAGCGCTAGAAATAGCTAAAGAGAATTTAACTACAGCCGGAGTCACAGGATGGACACTCGCACAGGGGAATTTTCGGGACATAGAACAAATCGCCAAAGACAATGGGTTTGAGCGCGTAGATGGGATTTTGTTTGATCTGGGGGTTTCTAGCTTTCAGCTCGATACACCAGAGCGAGGATTTAGCTATCGGTTTACTGATGCGCCGCTTGATTTGCGTATGAATCAGTCAAGTGGGGGCACCGCATCAGAACTGGTAAATACGGCGAGTGAGGATGAATTATATGAAATATTTGCGACGTTTGGTGAAGAACAGTTTAGTAGGGATATTTCTCGAGCTATTTGCCGCGCCCGTTCGGTAAGCACTATCGAGAAAGTAGAAGATTTGGTGGCGGTTGTGACGGGAGCGGTAAAGGATGTACATAACGGAGTGCTCTCTCGAGTATTCCAAGCACTGAGAATCGCAGTAAACGATGAGTTGGGAAGCGTGAAGAAAGGGATGGAAGGGGCAGAGAAATTGATACAAAGTGGCGGACGGTTGGTTGTAATTAGTTTTCATTCGCTTGAAGACAGAATAGTGAAGCAGAACATGATAAAAGGCGATTGGAAAGTGATTACAAAGCATCCACTTCTTCCTTCTGAGGAAGAAATTGGAGCAAACAGAAGAAGTAGAAGTGCAAAGTTACGGGTAGCTCAAAAAATATGAAACAACTGCTCAGAGTTTTATATATAGTCATGCCGATAGTGACGATTGTCCTTATAGTCGTACAAGTCGTCGTCTCCAATGAGCTAGCCAGCCTCGGAAAAAAGCTTGGAAAACTCGATACCGAAATATCCTTCGCAAAAGACGTCTACGCAGACCTTTCTACCCAAGTGGCATCAGCTTCGTCTCTGGCTGCGTTGCGAGAACGGGCGCTGGGGATGGGATTTCGAGAACCTACACAGAAACAGATCATAGCGCTCACCTCAGAAGTGCCAGTCGCACTTCGACTCGCCCAGTAATCATTCCACTATCGGGTAATTGGCTCGTAATGATAGGATAGATCTATGACATCCTCGTTTGCTCGCCCATATACTGTATTGGGATTTTTCGTATTTGGATTTTTTATGGTGATTGCTCGGCTATTTTACTGGCAGATTATAAAATCCGACGATCTCAGCCAGCAGGCAGCAGCACAGCACTTCGTAGAGTTTGATCTGCCTGCGACTCGTGGTGAAATTTTAGATGGGAAAGAAAGTGCGTTTGTATTAAATCAACCTGCATACCTCATTTACGCAGAGCCTCGGGTGATCAAAAATATTCCGCAATTTGTTTCTAAAGTCGCACCACTTCTCGCTCTTGATCCAGTCCAGATGACCGCGGATTTAGCTACACCCAATCGTGTGTGGGTTCCGCTCGCTCATCAAGTCGAGATAAAAAAAACAGCAGAGCTCAAAGCCTTGGGAGAGCTAGGGCTTGGGTTTGAGAAAGAGCCCAAACGATTTTACCCAGAGGCGTCCTCTGCTGCACATTTACTCGGGTTTGTCGGGTCGGATGTGAATGGTCAAGACCATGGATACTTTGGACTCGAGGGATTTTATGATCGGCAACTATCAGGAGTAAGCGGGTCCATACGGCTGGAAAAAGACGCGCATGGCGCGCCTATCCTCATTGGTGAAGATGAGCGTATCCCCCCACAAGATGGGCGAACACTTATATTATCTATCGAAAAACCAGTCCAACAGATTGTGGAGAGGAAGCTTGCGGAGGGAATCGCAAAGTATGGAGCAAAAGCAGGCACGGTGGTTGTGATGGATCCAAGCACTGGCGCTGTGTTGGCATCTGCATCGTATCCTTCATATGATCAGAGATCATATGGCCAGTATGATAAGATTCTCTACACAGACCCTGCAGTAGCCAGTACCTACGAGCCTGGAAGTACGTTTAAAGCATTGGTCATGGCAGCAGCACTCAACGAAAAGCTCATCACCCCACAAACCATCATGGATGAGACGGGACCAGTAGTCGTGGGACCCAACTCTATCCGCACATGGAACAACGAATATCATGGGAAAATCACGATGACACAGGTGTTGGAGTATTCGTCGAATGTAGGTATGGTAGATGTAGCCAGACGCCTCGGAAACGACAAGATGTTGGCGTATATACGGAAATTTGGATTTGGAAAGCCTACAAATATAGATCTCGAGGGAGAGTCAGCACCATCGCTTCGTCCTGATGATGAGTGGCAAGAGATAGATGAGCTCACAGCCTCCTTCGGTCAAGGTATTGCGGTGACGCCTATCCAGATGGTGAGGGCGATATCGGCACTGGCAAATGGTGGAAAGCTCATGGAACCTCACATGGTACAGAAGATCAAAGATGCGAAAGGAAAGATGATTACCATAAAGCCCAAAGTAGTCACTCAGGTCATAAGTCCCACTGCGGCCAGTATCATCACAGAGATGATGATACAGGCAGTAGATAACGGAGAAGCCAAATGGGCCAAGCCCAAAGGCTACCGTATAGCGGGAAAGACAGGAACTGCACAAATCCCTGTGGCGGGGCATTATGATGCGACCAAAACTATCGCCTCATTCGTCGGGTTTGCGCCTGCAGATCGTCCTACTTTTGTCATGCTCGTGACTATAACCGAGCCTACAAGTTCTCCATGGGGTTCGGAGACTGCGGCTCCATTATTTTTTGCGATCGCGCGTGAGCTGTTTACCTACTGGGGAATATCTCCACAGTAAGAATAGTAATTTTCGCTAAACGCGGTCATGTGGGGTATAATATATCCATGCTACGGAGCCTCAAGAACCTCTATCATCTCGTGGTAGCTGTCGCCGCAAACGTGTGGTTTGGATTTCCAAGCCGCAAACTTGTGGTGATCGGTGTGACGGGCACAGATGGGAAAACGACCACAACCACGCTTATCTACGAAATTTTGACTCACGCCAAGATAAAGGCGTCGAAAATCACATCAGTACACGCGGTAATCGGCGGGAGAGAATACGACACTGGATTTCATGTCACTACGCCAAACGCGTGGTTTGTCCAAAAGTATTTGCGTGAAGCAGTAGACCACAAGGATACGCATGTCGTGCTCGAAGTCACCTCGCACGCGCTGTCTCAATACCGTGTATGGGGAGTGAAATTTGATGTCGGAGTGGTAACTAACGTGACGCATGAGCATTTGGATTGGCATGGTACATTTACAGCGTATTTGCAGACCAAACTATCACTGCTTCGTCTGGCGAAAGTTCCGATAGTCAATCGTGACGAGGCTGATATCTACAACAGCGCACTTCCTCATATCGTACGAAAACGATACATCACCTACGGTATACGTCGTGACAGCATGATAAATCCAGAAACATACAAATTCCGCACACAGTTACTCGGAGAGTTTAACCGCTACAATTGTTTGGCAGCGTTAAGCTGTGCTGAAGCACTCGGCATCGATAGAAAAACAGCAGCTACTGCTATAGCAAATTTTTCGGGGGTGGTGGGACGCATGGAAACTATGGCGACCGCGCCGTATCGCGTGATCGTGGATTTTGCCCACACGCCCAATGCCGTAGAGAAAGCGCTTTCTACTGTGCGCACGATGACGAAAAAGCGTGTGATTCATGTGTTTGGTAGCGCAGGACTTCGAGATCGTACCAAACGCCCACTTATGGGAGAAGCAAGTAGCAACTATGCTGACATTATTGTTCTGACCGAAGAAGATTATCGCACCGAAAACGTAGAGAGTATCATGGACCAGATTGCCTCCGGAATTCCTGCTGGGCGCGAAGTCTATCGATACCCCAATCGTCGTGATGCGTTGCGATTTGCATTCTCTATAGCAAAACCTAGAGATTTGATCATGATCACAGGCAAAGGCCATGAGAAAAGTTTGTGTCGAGGAACAGTCGAGACGCCGTGGAGTGACCAAGTAGAAGTTCGAAAGTTGTTGAAAAAATTACCCAAGAGGAAATAACATTATGCTCCATAAGGATGCTTCAGGAATGTACAAAACATCACTGTTTAGTGATATAGATAATTTGGTTCATGGATTTTCTTCTCGATCGCTCGGTGATGGACGCACGCAACTGGGCAAAAGTGCTATTTGTGCAGCGCTCGTATATGACGAAAAAAATATTCTTCAGTCCAAACAAATTCACAGTGCAGTAGTAAAGGTGGTATCAGGCGACTCGGAGTCTGTAACTCCCGACGCAGATGGATTGGTAGCGGTTGGTGATTCAGGTGTGGCGCTTGGGGTCCGTACCGCAGATTGCACACCTATTCTACTAGTAGACCCAGTGACACGTGTTACTTCTGCCGTGCATGCTGGATGGCGCGGTTCTGCAGGGGAAATCGTTGCGCATGCCGTGGAGACCATGGTAGAAAAAGGCGCAAATGTCAGCGATATACGAGCGACCATCGGACCGCATATCGGCATGTGTTGCTACTCGGTAGATGAATCGAGAGTGAAAATTTTTACTGACAAATACCCCAACGATCCCAAAGTGATTTCGCGTATTGGTGACAAATGGTATCTGGATATCGGCTGGGTAAATTATATGCAGCTGCGAAATGCAGGGGTAAGGCGCGAGCATATCGATGCGCCGATTATGTGCACCTCGTGCCAAATAGAAGAATTTTATTCGTACAGAAAAGATACCAAAGAATCCTTTGGTGAAATGCTAGGGATTATAGGATGGAAAACAGTATGAGTACAAACTTTCCAATATGGAAACGGGTACATATGGTAGGGATAAAAGGAGTGGCTATGACCGCTCTTGCCCTATACCTATCTGAGCATCGGGTAAAAGTCGCAGGCAGTGATGTGGAAGACGTGTTCCCGACTGACAGTGAGCTTCATAAAGCAAAAATTCCCGTCATGGTGGGATTTGATATGACAAGATTTGATAGCACGTATACGCCAGATTGCGTCATCTATACAGGAGCGCACTCTGGTCGCGAGAACCCAGAAGTGTTAGCAGCTATCGAGCGAGGTATACCCACGTATCCTCATGGACAGGCATTGGGGATGGTCATGGAACACGCCAGACAAATAGCAGTAGGTGGAAGTCATGGGAAAACGACGACGAGTGCAATGATCGCAACCATTATGGCGACCGCTCATGCCGATCCATCATATGCCATAGGGTGTGGGTCTATAGGAAGTCTTGGACGCGCGGGTCACAGTGGAGACGGCGCATGGTTTATCTCCGAGGCAGATGAATACGTCACAGACCCCGGACACGATGCGACCCCGCGATTTTTGTGGATGAATCCAGAGATACTCGTCGTGACCAATATAGATTTCGATCACCCAGATGCATATCCAGATCTTTCTCATGTTCAGGATGCGTTCGTCAAACTTCAAGCCAAGCAAGTCGGCCAACAGCTGACAATCGTAAATATCGATGACGAAAAAAGTGTGCCATTGCTGGCGGGCGTCAACGTTATGACTTATGGTTTTTCACCGCGCGCTGATATGCATATCACTCATGTGGGCGACGGGGATGAGCGGACATTTTTTACGCTTTCCCTCCATGGCACCGCAATCGGTGAGTTTGTACTGAAAGTTCCAGGAGTTCACAATGTAGCAAATGCAACGGCATCAATCATAGCCTCTCATGCAGCGGGCCTTTCGTGGGCAGATATAAAGACGGGACTGCTTGCATTTACCGGTACCAAACGTCGTTTCGAAAAACTGGGAGAAGTGGCAGGCGCTTTGTTTTATGATGATTATGCGCATCACCCACATGAGATAGAGGCGACCCTTGCCGCCGCACGCAGATGGTATCCTGCGCGTCGAATCGTCGCAGTGTTTCAGCCACATACCTACTCTCGTACAAAGGCATTGTTACCCGAGTTTTCCCGAGCATTCAAAGGTGCCGATATGACGATTTTGACAGATATATACGCTTCTGCTCGTGAGTCTGATACCCTAGGAATATCGGGAAAAACATTGGTAGACGAAGTGTCCAATCGCCAAAAAGCTGTTTTTTATGGCAAAGATGCAGGAAAAGTCGCTGAATTATTACAAAAAGAGTTGCAGGTAGGCGATGTGGTGATATTTATGGGTGCAGGGGATGTCTACACATGGGAGAAAGACGTCATGGCCAAATTATCTCTATGAACATACAAGAAGAACTGAAAAAAGTATTTGGAGATCGGCTCAAGGAGAACGAGCCGTTGGGTAGGTATACGACATTCAAAGTTGGTGGACCTGCTGATTTTTTCTTTGAAGCCAGAAACACTGATGAGTTTGTGTTGGCGGTAAAAACCGCACGAATACACAATATACCCCTGTTTATTTTGGGCGGCGGAACCAATATCTTGATTGGTGACAAAGGGATCCGCGGATTTGTGGTACGAAATTTGGCATCACAGATTACGATAAAAGGGATGAAAGGTGGTCAGATAGGGCAGGTTCGTACGGGCACGGTATATGTGGAGGCAGATAGCGGGGTACCGATAAATAAACTTGTACGATTTAGTATAGAAGAAGGATTGGCAGGGCTCGAGATGCAGCTGGGACTTCCTGGGTCTGTGGGTGGCGCCGTTTACATGAATTCTAAATGGACACATCCTGAAGGGTATGTGGGAGATGCTGTATATCAAGTGAGATTGGTGACTGGTTCCGGCGAAGAAAAGATAGTGCCTCACTCTTATTTTCGATTCGCATATGATTCCAGCATCATCCAACAAACAGGAGAGATTATCATTTCTGTAGTATTTGCGCTTGCTGCGTCAGACAAAGATGCACTGTGGGCTACAGCAAACGAAAGCATAAGTTATAGACGAGCATCTCAACCACAAGGCGTGCTGTCTGCGGGTTGTACGTTCAAAAATTTATCCAAAGCAGAAGCAATGATGGCGTCTACCCCAGAGGGGACAACATCAGCGGGATATCTTGTCGATCACGCCGGACTCAAAGGGGAAAAAAATGGAGATGCACAGATATCTCCGGTACACGCAAATTTTATCGTCAACTGTGGGAAAGCAACTGCTGCCGACGTGGTAGAATTGATAGAGCGCGCACGAGCAAAAGTGAAAGAACAATTTGGCGTCACACTCGTTGAGGAAATAATTCGTGTAGGAGAATTTTAACGTATGGATACATTTATTATTGAGGGCGGAACCCCACTAAAAGGTGAAGTGATGATCGGAGGCGCCAAAAACGTCGCGGTCAAAATTCTCATCGCATCACTTCTTACCGATGATGAAATCATAATTCACAATGTACCACTCCTTCGTGATGTCGTAGCGCTCGTTGATGTGCTCAAAAGTTTGGGAGTGAGCGCGCGAATGGAAGATCATACTGTATGGGTAAAAAACGGCTCGGTTCATGATAATCCCACAGTCCCTCTCGATGTTGGGGCAAAGCTGAGAACCTCTTCCATGGTGTTGGGGCCGCTTCTTGCTCGTTGGGGAAAAGGTAGCGTGCCAAATCCGGGCGGATGTAGATTGGGCGCGAGGCCAATCGATCGCCATATCGAAGGTCTCAAACATATGGGTGCGACTATTGTCTATGACTCCGAAGATGGATATTTCCATGCCACAAGCGATGGTTTGCAGGGCGCTACTATACGATTTAACAAAAACACACATACAGGAACAGAGACTATATTGCTTGCCGCCGTGCTAGCCCGTGGGCAGACGATTATCGAAAACGCAGCAGCTGAGGTAGAAGTAGACGATCTTATAGCATGTCTTAATCAAATGGGCGCCAAAATTCATCGCAAAGATGCTCGAACTATCATCATCGATGGCGTAGAAAAATTACATGGAGTGGAATACACCATCATGCCCGATCGAAATGAAGAGGTGACATTTGCCATCGCTGCAGCCCTTACCGGAGGAGAAGTGATCGTCGTCAATTCTCAGCTAAATCACTTGAGTGCATTTTTGACTGCATATACTGCAGCAGGTGGAGAATATGAACAACTCGATGATCACAGAACGAGATATTTTCGTACAGGGAAAATTTTGCCTACCGATGTAGTGACAAATCCACATCCGGAATTTATGACAGATTGGCAAGCCCCATGGGCTGTATTTATGACCCAAGCGCAGGGTGAATCCACCATACACGAAACAGTGTTTGAGGGAAGATTTTCTTATGTGCAGGAACTTGCCAAAATGGGAGCAAAAATAGAATTTTTTGATCCTAATGTAGAAGATCATGAGTCGTTTTATAATTTCAATTGGGATGACCGCAAAGAAGGATATCACCAAGGTATACGACTCACGGGACCCGCACCACTGCACAATGCAGTTCTTCGTGTCGACGATATCCGTGCAGGGGCCACACTGGTTTTAGCAGCGCTTATTGCTCAGGGGCAAAGTTATCTCCATGGAGTAGAGTTGATCGATCGAGGATACGAGTCCATAGAAGAGCGATTGACGAATCTTGGTGCCACTATTTCTCGAGTGAAGGAGGATGTATGAATAGTGAACTACGTGTCGTAATGCTAGCTGCGGGAAGCGGCACCAGATTTTGGCCGATGACGGAACCAAAGGAACAATTTTCTTTTTTGGGTCAGTCGTTGATCGAAAGAAATCTCCATACACTCAAAAGCGCAGGGGTAACGCGCGTTGTGATAGTGGGAAATCCGACTGATGAAGCATACATTCGTGCTCTTGTCGTAGATGGAGTTACTATAGAGTATGTCTCGCAAAAAGAGTCGCTAGGTATGGGAGACGCTTTGATTGCGGCCAAAGATGCGTTGGGCACACACCCGATACTCGTTATGAACGCAGAGGATCTCATCGATCATGATTTTTATAAAAAAATATTTCGTAAAGCTAAAGATGGTGACGCGTTTGTCGTAGGGCGTAGGGTGGAAACATATTTTGATGGCGGATACCTAGTCGTACAAGGTGATCGCCTGACAAGCATCGTCGAAAAACCCGGTGCAGAAAATGCCCCAAGTAACTTGATAAATTTGGTGTTTCATTTTTTCCCAGACGCATCTGTGTTTATAGACTATATAGAGAAAACTACGTCCGAGCGCGATGATGTGTACGAGAAGTCACTCGCCACCTACATCAGAGATCATGAGGTCCGAGTGCTTGAGTACGGAGGCTATTGGCATCCTCTCAAATATCCGTGGCACGTGTTGGATATTATGGAAGTGCTACTCAAAAATGTGCAGTCGCATCAAGGTAAAAATGTCACGATAAAAAACAACGTCACCATAGAGGGCAACGTATGGATTGGTGACAACGTGAAGATATTTGAAAATTCTAAAATTACTGGGCCGTGTTTTATCGGCGATAACAGTATCATCGGTAACAACAGTATGATAAGAGAAAGTGTGTTGGGAAATGGATGCATCACAGGATTTAACACAGATATAACCCGAAGCTTTATCGGAGACAACTGTTGGTTTCATACAAACTATGTCGGAGACAGTGTGTTTGAGGGAAACATAAGCATGGGAAGTGGGGCAAAAACTGCTAATCTGCGATTAGACGAGGCAGAGATATCATCTATGGTAAAAGGGAAAAAGATGGAGACTGGCAGGGTCAAACTTGGGGCCATGATTGGAAAAGATGTCCGAATTGGTGTAAACGCGAGTATTATGCCAGGGATAAAAATCGGCTCACATTCGTTTGTTGGGTCAGGTGTTATTTTGGATGCTGATGTCCCTGATGGAAGTTTTTGTGTAGCAAAAGCTGCCTCGTACGAGATAAAAAAGAATCTTCGTAGCGTGGACATACAATCTCGTGCACAGTTTAAAAAAGCACTCTAATATTTCCTATGAAAAAACACACAATAGTCATATTGCATGGGTGGGGATTATCGGGTAAGTCATTTGCACCACTCAAAAAGGTATTTGAACAGTATGGGTACAAAGTCGTTGCACCTGATATGCCGGGGTTTGGGGAAGAAGCGGCGCCGAAACATCCATGGAAACTTACAGATTACGCTCGGTTCGTCGACGAATATATCACTACACACAAGATAAAAAAACCTATTTTTGTGGGGCATTCGTTTGGGGGGAGGGTGTCGCTGAGATACATACAAATGCATCCCGATAGTATGCCAGCAGTGATTCTGACGGGAACTCCCGGATTTACTCCTATTCCAAGAAAGAAATTATTGTTATTTATTGCTATAGCCAAAGTAGGTGGGTTGGTCTTTAAACTTCCTGCATTAAATCTGTTTAGCGATTGGGTACGACGATGGTATTACTATGTCGTTGGGGCGAAAGAATTTTTTCGTGCAGAAGGCTCTATGAGACAGACGTTCAAAAATGTCGTGCAAGAAGAGCTCGTAAGCGCTATGCAATCGGTAAATATCCCAGTGCTTCTCTTGTGGGGAGAGTATGACGTCATAGTTCCGACCGTCATCGCTCAGCGCATGATCGATGTGTTACCTGATGCGAAACTATACATAATCCCAGAAGCAGATCACGGGGTACCATTTAAACAACCCGATGTGTTTGTAAAATATGTCGATACATTTCTAAATTCACTATGAGTATTATGTATCTGATTCTCGCTGTATGGTGTCTGCGGATTGTCGCAAATTTACTTTCATATGCACAATTATGGCGAGTAAAAGAGTATCGATATGACCGCATGATGATTCATCTGCGCACGCCGCAAGGCGCGCAGTTTTTATTTCCAGCATGGAAACGTCCTGCGATTACCCCCAAAGCAATTGCTCTTATCGTTGGAACCGCAATACTTTTAGGTGGGTTATATGTGGCCTTGCCGTTTTCATATATTATAAATCTCACCATCATCGATCTGTTGAGTTTTCCTGTAACGTTTATCATCATAGGATTCGTCTATGCGCCTACTGTGCTGTATCACCGATATGTGATTCGTCTCGCTATCGCCAAACTGCGTACACATAGTCCCATGAAGGTTGTGGGGATTACAGGTAGCTTTGGGAAAACATCAGTGAAAGAATATCTTTCTACTATTTTGTCTACAAAATACCACGTGCTCAAAACAGCAGAAAGTAAAAATTCTCCTATAGGGATTGCCGAAGTTATACAATCTTCGCTTTCCCCAAAGCATGAAATTTTTGTCGTAGAAATGGGTGCGTATAAGATGGGCGAGATCGCAACCATGACCGAAATGGTGCGTCCACAGATTGGTATAGTGACGGCAATAAATCCTCAGCATCAAGATTTATTTGGGTCACTGGATGTGACCATGCAAGCGAAATATGAATTACTATCTGGTCTGACCGGTGAAAAAATTGCGTTGGTAAATGCGGATAATGAACGCACTCGCATAATGGGAGATTGGGCGAAACGCGATGGGTGTACGGTATGGCACTGGACAAAAGATGGCACGAAATACGATGATGGTCCCAGATTTTGGGCAGATGCGATAGTAACGGATATAAAAGGAGTGGTGTTTGATGCACACTTTGGAAAAAGTGTGGCACGAGTGAAAACTCGCGTGTTGGGAGAGCACCAAGTGGGAAATATTTTAGCAGCGATTGCTGCTGCTGTGGCGTGTGATATGGATTTTGCAAAAGCCGCACGAGCCGCCTCGACCATACAGGCGGCTGCGAAGGTTATGCAAGCAGTGGAGGGAGTGTCTGGATCTACGTTTATAAACGATACGTTTAATAATAATCCAGATGCTGCAAAAGCTGCGATAGCATATTTGGGGTCCCGACCAAATAAAAAAATTCTCGTTTTTCAACCCATGATAGAGTTGGGTGAGTTCGCACTCCCTTCGCACACAGAAGTAGGCGCGTATGCAGCAAAACACGCAGATGCAATATTGCTGACCAATAAAAATTTTTATGCGGCATTTGAGCAGGGAGTAAGAAGTGTGTCACAAACGGTGCCCCTTATCGTCGTGACCCCCTCTCGTGGAGCAGTATTTATCCGCGAACGTGTATCGACTGGAGACACGGTGTTGTTTAAAGGAAAAGAATCAGAACAGGTGCTTCGTGCACTGTTGTCGTAATTTTTGTATGAGACCATATTTTGCGCGAGTTATCTCTGCCAGCCTATCTCCAAACGCAGAATCAGACGACGTGGCTCTCGCTGTATCACAATTGTTTTCTCCACGTAGATGGAAAGATGGTCCTGCCATCGGTGAAGTAGAGACTTGGTTTAGAGCGTATTCCGATGCGTCTGTCGCTGTAAGTTTTGACAGTGGGAGATCTGCGCTTTTTGCACTTCTGGAGTCTTTTGGAATTACTGCGGGTGACGAAGTTATCGTACAGGCATTTACGTGTGTTGCGGTTCCCAACGCAGTAATTGGGGTGGGTGCTACGCCAATTTTTGTGGATATAGACGATACGCTCAACATAGATCCGCAGAAGCTTGCCGCAAGTGTCAACAGTCGCACAAAAGCAATTATCGTGCAGCATACATTTGGTATCCCAGCCGTTATGGAGAAAATATTAGCGGTCGCAAGAAAGCATAAATTACTTGTGATAGAAGATTGCGCACACTCGCTTGGTGTTATGTATAACGGGAAAAAAATTGGTACGTTTGGTGACGCAGCTTTTTATAGTTTTGGTAGGGATAAAGTGCTTTCTAGTGTTTGGGGAGGGGTTGCCACACTTTCGCACACAAGTGGGGCAAAAGCTGCAATGAAAAATTTGGTTGCGTATCAGAAGCAATGTGCTATGCCCAGCAACCCTTGGATTGTACAGCAGTTGCTTCACCCGATTTTGTTTTCTGTTATCATCCCTTTTTACAATAGTGGTATAGGGAAGCTTTTATTGGTTCTTGCACAGCGACTTGGTGTGTTGTCTTTGCCGGTGAAACAAGCAGAATTAAAAGGACTACAATTAGAATCTCCGAAACGATACCCCAATGCATTGGCAAATCTTTTGAAACGACAGTTGGGAAAGCGCACGAAATTTGAAAAAAACAGAGAAGATATAGTTTCATTGTACATCGCATCGTTGAAAAACAAAGGCTTCATGTTGGTAAACGTACAAAATACTATGAATCTGTTGCGATTCCCACTCCTTACCGATTCACCAGCTACACATATTGCGCGCGCAAAATCTCGTGGAATACTATTGGGAAATTGGTACAGTCATGTGATAGATCCAGCAAACTGTGACCTGAATCGTATAGGATATATGCAGGGAAGTTGTCCGAACGCAGAGCGAATTGCCAAACGTATTATAAATTTACCGACTCGCATTGCGCGTACTGACGCACGTCGTATACTAGACTTGTTATGTTTATGAATTTCAATTGGATAGATCTCGTCATTATCGCTATCACTATATATTTTGTGATAGACGGATGGGAACGAGGGTTAGTCGCTCAGCTAGCCAATTTACTCGCGTTTCTGACTTCTCTATGGTTGGCTATTCGGTATCATGCGAGTGTTGGAGCATTTATAACCCAAAAGTTTGGTATAGCCACGACATGGGCGGATGTTGTCGGGTATTTGCTCATCGCATTTGCAACCCAAATTCTTCTAGAAGAAATAATTGAGTTTGCGATGGGAAAACTACCCCAAAAAGTTGCCGAGTCGAAAACAAATCATGCGTTAGGCGGGGTGCTATCTGTTCTGTCTGGGCTCGTAACTATTTCTTTTTTCCTCCTGTTGTTTTTGGCATTTCCTATACGAGGATCGATAAAAAAAGATATCGCTGCATCACCGATTGCACAATATCTCGTTCGAGTAGCCACCAAGTACGGCGGAGGACTCAAACCGACGGTAGATAGATTTTCTCGGGAGGCCGCAAAGTTTGTCACCATAGAGCCAAAATCTGATGAACGAGTGCGCATGGATTTCCCCACGCTTTCTGCAGCCCTCCCAGAAGACGCGAAAGGTGAAGCTGCGATGCTTGTACTTGTAAACAAAGAGCGTACACAAAAGGGCCTGAGTGAGCTGCGGATCGATTTACGTTTGGTGACACTGGCACGAGCAAAAAGTCGAGATATGTTTGCTAGAAATTATTTCGCTCATACCGATCCCGATGGAAAATCTGTGGCAGATCATATGCAGAATGCGAATGTAGAGTATGATCTGGTCGGAGAAAATTTGGCATATGCGCAAGATACAGACACAGCTCATACTGGCCTCATGAATAGCGCTGGACATCGTGCAAATATTTTGGACGGTGAATTTCATAGGGTAGGAATAGGTGTGATAGATGGGGGGATGTACGGAAAAATGTATACACAGATTTTTGCAGATTAAAAAGAATATGACGCTCACTGTCACTCAGCTTGTGGTAGGACAAATGGCTGCAAATTGCTACATAGCTAGCGATAGATCGACTGGTGACGCGCTTATCTTAGATCCGGGGGATGACGCAGGATACATAATCGATACTATAGCCAGACTGAAAGTTACTCCAGTGGGTATTATTCTGACACATGGCCATTTTGACCACTGTATGGCTGCATTTGAAGTGCAGATGGCATACGAGGTGCCATGTATGCTGCATCCAGCAGATATGTTTTTACTCACTCGTATGGCGGAAACTGCGAAGCATTTTTTGGGACTGACCCATGTGGACCCAGCACCTCACATAGATATCCCCTTAGGTAGCGGGCAATACATAGCGATAGGAGAAAGTAGAGTGCAGATACACGAAATTCCGGGGCATACTCCAGGGAGTGTTTTGATATATCACAAAGAGTCTCCTTTGGTTTTTGTAGGAGATGTATTGTTTGATCAGGGAGCTGTCGGTAGAACAGATCACGAGTATTCGAGTCCGCAAGATTTAGCGACATCGATTCGTTCCATATTGTCATATTCGGATGCTACGCGTATCTATGCAGGTCACGGTGAATCGACGACAGTAGGGTTGGCAAAAACGTATCGACCTGTGGCATAATATCTTTATATGATTATGTGGATTGCACAATGGATTCTAAATGCTCTGGCGCTATATATAGTCGCCCACATAGTTTCTGGGATTTCTTTGGGAAGTTTTGGGTCAGCAATGATTGCGATAGTGGTCATGTCTATTGTGAATATGTTGGTAAAGCCCGTCTTATTTCTTTTGACCCTTCCGATAACGATTGTTACATTTGGGTTGTTTACACTGATTGTAAACGCAATTATGTTACTTTTGGTGAGTAAATTTACTCCGGGGTTCCATGTGGATGGACTTTGGCCTGCGCTTGTCGGGTCACTTCTCTATTCGATTATCGCAACAATTCTTCATGCATTAGTGCGATAGGTGGCCCCGTAGAGTACAATACCACTATGCTATACACCATAAAATCGATCGAAGATCAGTCTGAGTGGGAATGGTTCATGCTTCAACATAGTCCTGTTGCTTTATTTCAAAGTTGGTTGTGGGGTGAGGTGCAAAAACGGACTGGCGAGTCTGTATGGCGGTACGGTGTGTACGACAAAAAAGTATTGCGCGGTGTGTTTATGATGATTCATGTGCGCGCCAAACGTGGGTCTTTTTTACATGTACGTCACGGACCGGTCATAGACTCATTTGATCATAATATATGGGAATCAGTGTTTGAATTTTTGCGAGCAGAAGGAAAAAAACTAGGATGTTTATTTGTGCGGGTTGGGCCCTTGGTTTTTGAGTCTGAAGCCACGCGCGCATGGGAGAAAGAGTTTCATCTTATCCCCGCGGCAATTCATCATATGGATAGCGAGTATTGTTGGGCATTGGACTTGGCACCTAGTGAGGAGACGCTACTTGCCGCTATGCGTAAATCCACACGATATGAAATTCGTCGAGCAGAGAAAGAAGGGGTGGAAGTATTTAAAACAACAAATCCATCGTATATAACTGAGTTTTTTGACCTCTATAAAGCAACATCTACTCGTCACGGGTTTGTGCCACACCACGGGATTCTAGAGGAGTTTGAGGTGTACGCCAAAAAGCAGCAGGCAGTGCTCTACATAGGTAAGCATGAGGGGAAGACTTTGGCTGCAGCTATCATTTTGTACTACGGAAATCAGGCCATATATCACCATGGAGCGTCGATATCATCTCGTATTCCAGCCTCGACATTGGTCCAGTGGGAAGCTATACGAGACGCCAAAAAAAGAGGTATGAATGTGTACAATTTTTGGGGTATAGCACCAGAAAACAGTCTAAAGCATCCATGGCGAGGAATAACGTTGTTCAAAAAGGGCTTCGGAGGCCGAGAGATAGAATATATACACGCACACGATTTGCCTATTTCACCTATGTACGTGATCCCAAGGGCTATAGAGACAGTGCGAAGGATGCTGCGTGGGTACAATTAGGCAGATGAGACGCTTAGATTTGTGTTTTTGTTTGTGAGTTCCTATACTTAGAGGGTAGTTTATGGAAAAAGTGCTTAAACAACACCAAGTATCGTTCAAAAATGCTTTTGCCGGTCTTCTCTGGGCACTCAAAACCCAGCCAAATTTTCGTGTGCACATAGGTATATCATTGATAGTTTTGTTTTTGGCTTGGTATTTGGGAATTACTCGCGCAGAATTTGGTGTACTTGTGTTTACTGTGCTTTTGGGGTTGTCTGCTGAGATGATAAATACTTCACTCGAGTGCATGACTGACCTCATAACCCGAGAGTGGCGAGAAGAGGCAAAGCTTGCAAAAGATGTGGCAGCAGGCATGATGCTCGTTGTGGCTATGGGGGCTGCGGTGATTGGGGTGTGGATATTGGGTCCATATATACTGCTCAGATTTTTCTAATATATGCAGCTACTATTGGGAATCGTATTATTTTCATGGTTGATACACGGGATACTCTATATTCCGTTTATACAGATGCTGTATCACATACGGCTGCAACGTTTAGCCCAAGTGACTCGAGACGCGTTCAACAAACGCACCCCGTTGTTTGATAAATTTCATAAACATAAAGTAGGGACCCCTGTCGGTGGCGGATTGCTCATAATCGGGCTCACCACACTCCTGATGCCACTAGTGCTGCTTCTTATGCATTATTTTTGGGTTCCAATAACCTCGGTATACCCTATACGAGGAGAGATGAAGATTTTGCTATTTACGTTTATATCTTTTGGGTTGCTCGGGCTATTAGACGATGTCAAAAAAACCTTCGCATGGGCAAAAAATGAATTTTTTGGACTCAGACTTCGGCATAAACTAGTTTTGGAGATTGTTTTGGCTAGCATCATAGGGTTTTGGATGGTGCATGATCTTCACATAAACATTGTGCATGTTCCACTTATCGGCGTATTTCATATAGGTTGGTGGTATGTACCGTTTGCAGTGTTTGTAATCACTGCATTTGCAAATGCATTTAACATAACAGACGGGTTAGATGGGCTTTCTGCAGGGGTTTTGGCGATATCACTATTTGCGTTTTGGGTGTTGTCTGCTTCCATACTCGATACAGTGCTTTCGACATTTATCGCGCTGTGGGTGGGAGGAGTGCTCGCATTTTTGTATTTTAATGTGCATCCGTCTCGTATATTTTTGGGCGATGTGGGAGCGCTTTCATTCGGCGCCACTTTTGCCGTGGTGGGGCTAATTTTGGGAAAAACTCCGGCGCTAGTCGTGATTGGCGGTATATTTATTATCGAGGTGGCGTCTTCACTTCTCCAGTTATTATCAAAAAAATTTCTCGGCCGAAAGCTCTTCGAAGCGGCACCATTTCACCTATGGCTACAGGCAAAGGGGTGGTCAGAACCAAAGATAGTCATGAGATTTTGGGTCTTCTCCATTATTTTTGCCATGTTTGGATTATGGCTCGCACTGCTAAGATAGTAAGTAGTCATGAAAACACGTACAGCATCGTTCTCTGTCGGATCAGCGGGACACAGCTATAATTCTCATACTTCTCATAAATCAGGTCACGGAGACAAATTGCTCATCATGTTTACGGTTATGTTGGCCTCTATAGGCATTCTGATGGTATATAACTCATCAGTAGCTATAGCGCTTCGAGATTTCGGAGATCCATATCATTTCGCGCGTGAGCAGATAAAGTGGCTGGTGTTGGGATTTGTCGCATTCGCTACATTTTCTCGAATTCCGTATGGGTACTGGAAGCGTATCGCAGTACCAATGCTTTTGGGTACTATGGTGCTGCTTGTGGCTGTGTTTATCCCAGGATTTGGAGTGAAGGCGCTGGGTGCACACAGATGGTTGAACTTTGGGTTTTTTGTACTTCAACCTGCGGAGCTAGCAAAACTTGCTATGGTGCTATATCTATCTGCGTGGTTTTCTTCGAAAGAATCAAATCGTTTGGTTTCGTTTTTTCTACTCATGTCGATGGTGGTAGGGCTTATTATTTTGGAACCAGATCTGGGGACTTCTATTATCATCATGTCTACTGCTATCTCTATGTATTATTTATCAGGTGCACCCATGTGGCAGTTTGGGGCAATTGTTCCCGTGGTGCTCGTGGCTGTTATAATTCTCGCTGTGTCTCAGCCATATCGCATGAATCGAGTACTCACGTTTTTTAATCCCGATAGTGATCCGCAGGGCACCTCATATCAGATTCGACAGGTGCTGCTTTCTCTGGGATCTGGAGGATGGACTGGTGTGGGGCTCGGGAAATCACGGCAAAAGTATGAGTATCTACCCGAAGCAAATACCGATTCAATTTTTGCGATTTTAGGAGAAGAAACTGGATTTATAGGAGGATTATTTGTCATCGCCCTCTTGCAACTTATGTTGTGGCGAGGTTTCTATATAGCACGTGCAACGACCGATCCCTACGGCAGGATGCTGGTGCTTGGAGTCGTGTCGTGGGTAGGTATGCAGTCTCTGATAAATCTAGGCTCTATGGTAGCGCTCGTTCCACTGACTGGTGTACCACTACCACTTATATCTTACGGAGGTTCAAATCTGGTTATCACGTTGGGTGCTTTGGGAATAGTGCATAATGTAAGTAGGCATATATGAAACATGTATATGAAACGACTCCAACGATACTCGTAACCGGTGGTCATATAACCCCCGCGGTTGCTACTATTGAAGCTATTTCTGAGCGGTATCCTCATTGGAAAATACTATTTGTTGGGAGAAAAACTTCTATAGAGGGAAGCCGTATGCATTCTGAGGAGTATACGATAGTGAATGCATTGGGTATTCCGTTTACCCCGCTTGTGGCAGGGAGAATAAAACGCGATGGAAGCCTATGGACTATATGGTCACTGATAAAAATTCCTATCGGATTTTTACAGGCATTTTTTATACTTATTTTTCGTCGACCTACACTCGTGTTGTCGTTTGGGGGATATATAGCTGTTCCTGTCGTTACTGCTGCGTGGTGTCTGCGGATTCCTATCGTGACACATGAGCAGACGACTCATGTAGGATTGGCAAATCGCTTCATATCACGACTTGCCACTCGTACTTGTGTAAGTTTTCCTAATACTGCGGGGTTACGCGGTATGCAGGTGACTGTCACAGGTCTACCCATGCGAAAAAAAGTATTTACTCCATCGACAAAAGCTCCGTTTCGTATCCCAAGCGACACCCCAATGATATTTGTGACTGGTGGCAGCACAGGGTCGGTTAGTGTAAATACCATAGTATTTTCGGCGCTTGAGACACTGCTCCATTCGTATACTGTGGTGCATCAGGTGGGAAGATTATCATTGGAGAAAGCGACACAGATAAAAAATATGTTACCTGTCGCACTACAAGAACGGTATATAGCAGTGCCGTACGTAGACGAGCAATCATATACATGGATTCTCGATCATGCAGCACTCGTCGTCGGGAGATCTGGGGCAAACACGGTGATGGAGCTGGCAGCTCGCGGGGCTATCGCGCTGTTCGTTCCGCTTCCGTGGGCTTCAGGAAACGAACAGTATACCAACGCCAAATATATGGAGAGTGCAGGGAGTGCGCAAGTGGTCCAACAACGAGATTTGACGCCAGATGAGTTGGTGAAGAGAATAAATCAAATGATAGCTGACAGGAAAAAATTAAAACAAGCGGCGGCAAACTTTGTATCTTCCGTCCCACGAGATGGGGCAAGCAAACTAGTGGATGTCGTTGCGGAAGTTTTATCTCCTGCGAGTATCTGATCCATATCTATGAGTCACTTCGCTACACCATATACCACACGACGATTGGTGAGACAGGTTATAAGTGTTGTTTCGTTGCTCGTGCTCGCAGCGTTTGGAACGTGGGGATTGGACAGATTGTTTACTTTGCGACAGATTCAGGTGGTAGGTGACCCGATACAGATACAAGTGGATAAAGACAGATTGGGCAGAAATTTATTTTTTTTGCAAACTACTCAGTTGGAAAAAGAGTTGCTTGCATCATATCCGCTTCTGGGGACTGTGACGTTTTCGAAATCGTTTCCGTCGACGTTGGTACTCCATGTGAAATTACGCCAGCCATACGTGTATGTGATTTCTCAATCACATCAGTATCATGTAGATCGTGATGGGATTGTGATATCGGATTCGGAAAAAGGTCCGTCACTTCCTCGTTTATACTTTGACGTAGGGATACGATCCATCGGGAGCAAAATTGGTGACCCACGAGTAGTGGGATCGTTGCAATTTTTGACTTCTTTACCAGAGGGAGTCACGATAGAATCTATCACAGAGAGAGATAGCGCTTCTATACTTGCTATCATGGGACATACAAACATATTTCTTCCTCAAAAAGGTGATTTGAAAGTCAAAGCAGGCACTTTACAAACAATTGTTATGGGGTTTAGAATAAAAGGTACACTGCCCACTGTGATAGATCTAAGATTTGAAAAACCGATCGTCACAAATTAAATACATCACCAAATAACTACTATGGCACGCGATCGAATGTTATGCTCCATCGATATTGGCTCTTCCAAAATCGTCACGTTAATTGCTTCCATGACGGAAGAAGGCGAGGCTCGCATCATCGGGGTGTCTACGACCCCAAGTAAGGGACTACGAAAAAGCCAAGTAGTAAATATAGAAGAAGCAACTGAAGCAATCTCCTCGTCACTGGAAGCCGCTGAACGAATGGCGGGTACATCTGTTGCGCAAACATTTTTGAGTGTCGGGGGTTCACATATCGCATCGATTAACTCTCATGGGGTTGTGGCTGTATCGGAACCCGAGAAAGAAATTGCAACCACAGATGTAAAGCGAGTCATAGACGCAGCGAAAGCAGTACAGCTTCCGACATCTCGAGATATTCTCCATGTGTTGCCCCGCGGATTTATCGTAGATGGACAAGAAGGTATCGTAGACCCTATCGGCATGAGCGGTGTGAGACTCGAGGTGGAGACACATTTGGTGACAGGAGGAGCCACTGCGATTCGGAATTTACATAAATGCGTAGAAGAACTAGGTGTGGAAGTAGGGGGTGTAGCGTTTGGTGGATTGGCTTCTGCGATTTCTACTATTTCTGACACAGAAAAAGAATTGGGAGTAGTGCTCGTCGATATCGGTGGTGGCACGACTGATGTCGCGATATTCGTAGAAGGTGCGCTTTCATATTCTTCCGTTATTCCGATAGGTGCGATAAATATAACAAAAGATTTAGCTGCAGGACTGCGTGTATCACTAGAAAGCGCTGAGAAGATTAAGCTGAGACTTGGCGAGCTGGTAAAAGCGCCTGTCATGCAAGATGAGGAAAAACCCAAAGGTGCCAAGGCAGGACCTGATGATGAGATAGACGTCTCTGACCTTACCCTTGCCGAGGGTATGCGAACAGTTTCCAAAAAAACTTTGATCGAAGGTATTATAAAACCTAGACTGAATGAAATATTTACTATGGTGGGTCTTGAGATAAAGCGTAGTGGGTTTGGTGGAGTGACGCCTTCTGGTGTTGTGATTACGGGAGGTGGCGCACTTACCGTAGGTGCAGTAGAAGCCGCACGTCGAAACCTCGCCATGCCAGTGCGAGTGGGTATACCACAGCACGTCACAGGACTTATCGATGAGATCATGTCGCCTGCGTATACTGCGGCGGTAGGACTGTTGCTCTGGGGTGAAAAATCTGGAAAAGCAGAACACTCTCCTTCATTATTTTCCGGAATTGGAAAGATGAAAGGGAACTTTCAAGTAAAGGGACTTGCTGGAAAGGTCGTCGATCTGGTAAAGTCTTTTTTGCCCTAGTTGAAGAATCTGCCCAACCTGCTTCGAACTAATTGTTTTCCATCTGCCCCATGGAGTGATTATTATGATGATAAAGCCTGACATCGCGCGGTTTGCCAAGATAAAAGTCGTGGGGATTGGTGGTGGCGGAAGCAACGCCGTAAACTCCATGATCATAAACAATCAGATAAATGGTGTGGACTTTATCGCCGTAAACACGGATGCACAAGCGCTTCTTCTTTCCCAAGCGCCAAATAAATTGCAGATCGGGGACAATCTTACCCGAGGACTCGGTGCTGGTGGAAATCCCGATGTAGGCAAACAAGCAGCAGAAGAGTCACGAGAAAAAATCGCCGAGTATCTGCGCGATAGCGACATGGTGTTCCTTACCGCAGGTGAAGGCGGAGGAACAGGAACGGGGGCAACTCCTATATTTGCAGAAATTGCAAAAGAGATGGGAATCCTGACCGTGGCTGTGGTGACCAAGCCGTTTCAGTTTGAAGGGGCGAGGCGTATGGTGAGTGCCGAAGAGGGAATTTCTAATCTGAAAGATAAAGTAGATACCCTTATCGTGATTCCAAATCAAAGACTCTTGGAAGTTATCGATAAAAAAATGACATTGCTTGAAGCATTTCGTGTGACTGACTCGGTGCTTGGGCAAGGTGTGCAGGGTATCTCTGATTTGATCACGATGCCGGGGCTTATAAACGTGGATTTTGCAGACGTGCGAAGTATCATGACCAACGCGGGAAGTTCGCTCATGGGGATCGGAACTGGGGTAGGAGAAAATCGTGCATCAACGGCCGCTCGTACTGCTATCGCCTCCCCACTTTTGGAGATGACCATAGAGGGTGCGCGAGGAGTACTGTTTAATATCATCGGAGGAAATGATCTCACTATGACGGAAGTAGACGAGGCAGCGAAGCTTATCTCTGCAGCGGTAGATCCAGATGCAAACATCATATTTGGTGCAACGATAGATGAGAAGTTGGTAGATCAGATAAAAATCACTGTTATCGCTACAGGATTTGATGAGACGAAAAAAAGACTCCGAGAGCTCAGTGGTCGTGCTCAGCCCAATCCATTTGGTATGCCACAACAGCGAACTCCACAATATGGTGTAAAGCCACCACCTGTGGCTCAACCTCAGTCTACGGTGACTACTGTCGCGCAGCCGACGCAACCAAATATGCCGATATTTGCTCCAGCTACGGATGAAGCACCTCCAGAAGAGGATGAGTTCGATATCCCCGCATTCCTAAGACAGAGAAGCTAGCGTCTTAAAGCTCCAATCCTTATTTACTCACAACGGAATCTGCATTTCTACAGTCTTCGGGGAGTAGAGATTTAAGATCAGTTGATAACATAGGATATCAGCTACTAGTATTGGTATATAGTTCCTCGCAGGAACGATACTCTTAAACCCAACTACTCCCGACAGGGGAGTATGCAGATTAACGAGCAGGATTTTCAATCGTTTATCACTATAAAGCTGGGACTTTCGTCACAGAGTATTCGGCTGTGCATGTGTCGTATCAGAATTATCAGTAAGTGGTTTCAGGAGAAGCCGCTTACAAAAGAACATGTTGAGGCATTTTTTCTTTATTTGATGAATGATGTACATCTCAAAAACAATTCACTGAATACTTACCGTTTTGTTTTTAGACATCTTGCTGAGTATTGTAAGGATCGGGGATTACCATTCGAGTTTCTTGAGGGGTTCAAGTCATTTAAAAAAACTAAGCCCGACATCATTATTTTTACCCACGAGGAAATAGATAAAATCCTGAACACAGAATTAACGTATGGGAAGTTTCGGGGGAAGAGTTGTGATTATTTGGATTTTCGATATAGGACAATGACGATGTTTTTGGCGTATACCGGATGCCGATATTCGGAGGCGGCGGAGCTAACAGTGAAGCATGTAGATATTAGTGCCGGAAAAGCTATGTTTGTAAACACGAAGACAAACGAGAATAGAACGGTGTATTTTACCGAACCGTTGAAGAGTAAACTTGTTCAATTAATCAAAGGTCGGAAGTCGAATGATCGGGTGTTTAGAAATACGGTTGGAACATTGGTTCAGGTGACAGAATTCAGTGGAGACCTCAAGCGCCGTGCACGTGCTGCTGGGGTGACCAAGAGGACATTTCCGCACAACTTCCGTCATAGTTACGTCACGCACATGCTTGAAGCAGGAGTGCCGATCACAGAAGTGGCAACCCTGGTGGGGCACAAAGATATTCAAACGACGTTTTCCACGTATATGCATTTGGCAGACAAGACATTGGAGAAGGCTGCTATGCGGCATCCGATGGTACGAAGAAACGTCGATCCAAAAGAGATATTGAGAGATATCAAGGAAAATCTTGAAGGATATCATTTAGAAGGTGATAACCGTTTTACATATCATATTACCGATGAGGGGACGAGGCTTAATGTTTCTATTTTAATCAAAGGAGGAATATGAATGAAGAGAATAATGGTAAAGATGATAAAGCAAATTCGGATACACGTCATACGGGTATAGCATTAGCTAAACCAATGACATGGGAAAACATACGATCTCAATATGATCCTGATTATGTGAAGCATAAAGCAGAGATCGAATTGAAGGATACTGCTCGTGAATCAAAAGACTTTGGACATACGTCGAACGTTTATAAAGCGTTTACGCTTAAGGAGTTTGAGAACGGCATGTTATTAAGTGAAACATTAAAAGAGGAGTACAGGACTTTTGTTATTGACTTGAGTAGAAATATTCAAAAGGAGTATGACTGTGTTACGCCAAGTCAAAGGGTTACAGCAGAGTCAGTTGCATGTGCTTATGGACGTATTTTACAAACGTCAGCATTGATATCGGGATATTTAGGCAAGGATTCGGTAACTGACTACGGATTAAAGTATTTAGCAATCATGTCCAAGGAGTTGGATAGGGCACATAGGCATTACACAACAACTCTTCAGACCCTTCACATGCTCAAACAGCCTCCACTGAGTGTAACGGTGAACGCAAATACTGCAAATATAGCAAATAGCCAGCTAATACAACAAAATACCGTCGTTAAGTCCATATGATTACGAGTATTTCTCCCGTGGCGGAAAACTACCAGAAGATTAGGATTGATGATTATGTCAGTCAGGCACGAAATAGCCTCAAGAAAGCCATTGTAGAGGCCCAGGTTGCTATAAACGGATATTGTATCTCGCTATGTGAATCAAGAACTCGGTTTGGCGGGATACGAGTGTGGTTTGTATGTCCAAAGTGTAAAAAACGAAGAGGAGTATTGTATACAAATCCTTCTGGAGCTCGGGTGTTATGCAGATTGTGTATGAGATTAGAGTGTACAGGTACTTCTTGCTTCCTTTCAAACGGTCTTTAGAATATTTACTATACATCTAAGAAGGGTAAAGTTGTGTATTAGCCGAAGCTAACCGGTGAAAGAAAAGGTATGGAATAAGGCCAAGAGGTATAGGATGACTCTGAGGCTGATTCGAGGCTTCCTTGGGCATCTTACGCAATTACCGTGCACCAAAAATAAACACTGCGAAGAGTCCATTAATGCCGGCACATCCTTCTTTCCATTGAGGATCGCTAATCGCATCGTGGTGTCCGGTTAACGATGTATCCCATCCCCATTCAACAATATGGACTCCAGACACTTTATTCACTCCTCCGAAAGTTACCTCATCGAGAGTGTTAAATGATTGTTGGTTATGAGCAAGTGGACCAAAACCTGCATGACCATCAAGTGCGCCGTTTGCTTGTAGTTGATCCGCTCTCGTTTGAGCCATGTTACAAAGAAGAGAATCAAAACTTAGGGAAGGTAAATTATGAGTTATACGATATTGATTCATAGCTTGATTCAGCTCGTCTACTGTAGACATTCGATCGTCAGCCGCAAACTTAGACAATGATGTATGTTCATCGAGTTTGACGGTTTTACCCCATTCCTGAGTATCATCGCCGGATGGCTTCGGTGAAGTTTTGGCTTGTGGACGAGTTGGCTGTGTTGGCTCGATTGCTTTTAATGTAGGTGATGGCGTTATCGTTTCAGTAGGGGTTGGAGTAGGTTGTGCTATAAAACTCATTATTTTAGGATTATTTACCGTTACTAATCCCAAATTACCTACTAATAAGATAATAAAGAGTAAATTCCATGGGTTTATTGGTTTATGTAGAAATGAAGTCTTCTTTTTATCGATATCAGGCTTATCATTTTTACTCGTATTTACTGATGAAGCAATGAATACAAGAAAAGAAAGTATACCGAAAAGAATATCTACTACCCATGACCCCATTATTTGACCACCCAAAGGAGAATTACTTTCATATTTAATAACCCAGATTGGAAGGACGACAAATATTACACAAGAAAGTATCCAAAGCCAGAAGCTAATACGTCGTACTAATAATTTCACTAGATCTAATTATACATCGAAGTCAAACTAAACCTCGTGTTATCCTCGTATCCACAGCATCCATGCACTAATAAAACACACCCGGGAAATACTGGCTAGTACGACGGGTAAGCCTAATGCGTCCCAAAAAGCCTTCATATCTGTTAAGATTATTTTTTCCAGTCAGATGTACCCACTTTGTGAAGATTAAGAAGATTGTCGAACTGCATCTCAAATCCAGGATGCATTTTATTAGGACTATTTGGATCATACACATGGGGTATTCCGTAGCGACTATATCTATTCTCAATTACAAGTAATGTAAGCAAAACAACAATCGCAATAAGAC